>JBLHFL010000138.1:0-6048 GCA_047618105.1 Granulosicoccus sp. | reverse complement strand
ATCACCCAATAGCGTTTCCATACTGCCCTATTTGATATCGACTCATTTTGACGAGATAAATCCAATCCAACGCACCACACACCCAACAGAGCTTATTGGGTGGCGTTATAGCTTGCGTATTAAACTTAGCTTAAAAAGCTCCCAATAAAATTGAACCAGTCTTCCCGCCACGCTAAACTAAATTTTTTGACGAAACAAAACAAATACTTACTAGAGTTAATAACAATTTTTTTCAATCGTTACGATTTAGATCACATATTAGCAACAACAGGGTCACTAGACGGGCAAATTGAGTAACTAATTTTTTCAAATGTTGCTCGAACAGGTTGGCGGGTAACAAGCAATAGGGTTGAAATATCAACAGAGGGTTTTATTGCCCACATCCTGCTAAGACCAACATCAAGCCTGTAACACTTGACAACAGAGCATCAAAGGCGAGTGGATTGCCGAGTTTTTCCAACAGCCGTCTTCCTTAACAAACTCCCACCTAACCAGAGGCTCGTAGTTATCGGTAAACATCGCAACCGTCGCTGAAAAAATCTTCCAATAAAAACCTATTGCTCTGCTTATAAATCACGGAAAAACAGATCGCGCGGGGCCCTATTGCACTCACACCTAATTTAAAAAATAAAATTTATAGCGATTGAGCGAAACCTAAAAAACCCACTGCAACTGAGCGGAGAAAACGCTGGGGTAGATGCCATACTCATAGGCATAGCTGTGAGACTTGGCCACCGGCACAACGGCGTTGACATTTAAGGTCATATCATCGGACACACTGTACGCCAGGGCACTATTAAACAGCGCCGAATTGTCGTTCAAATTAAGCGTGGCACCGGTGCTCCATTGGGTTAACACATTGATCGGATAACTGACTTGAACACTGGCATACCATTGGGCCAGGGGCAGTACCGCACCGATCTGATAGAAGCCCTGCCCGGCCGCATTCTGCAGGTAATCTTGGGCGCTGCCCAAACCATTGTAGTGCAGCTCGGAGACCAGATACCAATCCTCAAACAGAGTCATATCGGCCCCCAGGGTGACGCGAATGTCACTGCTGCCGGGTTCACTCAACCAGGCGGTTTCCTGCCACAGACCCAGTGCGCCGATGCCAGACTGCACACCCAGAGCCGCCAGACGATACTGGTCGTTGATCTGGATGGCGGACAGTTGCCAGTCGGCAGCCAAGATAAAGGCTTTAAGCCGACCGAATAGCGCGCGATCGACACCCATAACGTAACCGGCCTCCAGTGAAGACACCGGACCGAGAAACCAAGTAGCGCGCAGCGCATCGACACCGGGTCGATAACTGCGATCGGTTGCGACCAGGTCAATCGGCTGCATCACATCGATCGGCGAATAGAATTTGGCCAAGCCGAAACTAATCGGTTGCCGGCCCAGTACCCACTCGCCGAATGGGCTGTACCAGGTAACCGAGAGTGCATCGAGTTGTTGGTAGAGCCCTAGGTTATCTGTGCTGCTGGCCCACAGTTCGGTATCCAAATCTGCCAGGCGATAGTCCGCCGTGCTCGCCGTGCTGCTGGCTTGCTGCCGCTCGGGCCAATAGACCGTGCCCTGCGCGGACCAGCCGTAACGCAGATTCACTTGGGTGGCCGCAGAGGGAAAGGCAAGCAGATTCCAATAGCCGCTCAGCTGTCCGTTGGCGCTGGTGTCGGCTGCTTGCGCACTATCGGGCAGGCCCGAGAGAGTCGGATTGCTGAGCAGGCTGGCGGCACTGGTCAGGTCGACACTCTGTTGATAGTCTAGGGCCGCGCACCAGGGCGCCAGCAGCAGCCCAGTGACAACTCCCCCGACCTTGCCGCGGACCATGCCCCGAACCAAGCCCCGAGCATTGCCCAGAACATTACCCCAAATCAGGCCCCTGACCCTGCCCCAAGGGCTAAGACGCATCGCGCCGCTCGTCCTTGAGGACTTGGCCGTCTTCTATATGGATCAGCCGGCTGGCCCGTTCCATGATTTTCGGATCGTGGGTGGAGAATACAAAGGTCATGCCCTCGTTGCGATTGAGGTCGTGCATCATATCGAGCAGGTCCATCCCGGTTTGGGAGTCGAGATTGGCGGTCGGTTCGTCAGCGAGAATAATATCGGGCTGGCTGACCATGGCCCGAGCCACGGCCACCCGCTGCTGCTGGCCGCCGGACAGTTGATTGGGCCGGCGTGTTTCGCGTCCGGCCAGACCCACCTGCTCGAGCATCCGATAGACCCGTTCCTTGCGTTCGGCCGCAGGAATGCCCTGCAACAACATGATGTACTCGCAATTTTCGGCGGCATTTAACACCGGGATCAGGTTATAGGCCTGAAAGATAAAGCCGATGTGATCGCGCCGAAAGTCGGACAATTCATGGCCCGACATCGACGATATGGCCTTATCCTTGAGTAACACCTGGCCGGCATCGGGAGTGTCGAGGCCACCCATCAATTGCAGCAGGGTCGATTTGCCCGATCCGGAGGGCCCGACGATGGCGGTAAACTCACCGGGTTCGATCACTATATCGACCTCATTTAAGGCTCGCACCAGCGTATCGCCGACACCATAAAAGCGGCCAAGCCCACGGGTTTCTATCACTGCTGTCATCTGTCAGTCTCCTATAAACTCTTGTGTAAGGCCTTGGCCGGAACGATGCGGGCGGCATGGATGGCGGGGTAAAGACACGCTACCAGGGTCATAACTAAGACCGCAAAAGGCAATTCGGTGAACTGCAGCAGGCGCAGTTCCGGACGCAGTATCTCAGCCAGGGCCACGCCCGACACATCCATGCTGCCATAATCGATGCCGATTGCGCCGACCCATAGGGTCACGCCCGCACCGAGTGCGGCCCCGAGCACCAGTGCCAACAGGCAGAGCACAAAACCCTCAATCAGAATCAAGTTAAAGACACTAGTGCGCCGGGTCCCGATGGCCAGAATCACACCAAACTCATAGGTGCGCTCGTAGATCGACATAAACATGGCATTGATCACCCCTAGGGTGGCTACAACAAAGAGGATAGTGCCGATGATCAGCAAGCTGTATCCGGTGAGTGCCAGGATGGCGGCCAAATCGGGCATCAGGGTGGTCCAGCCTTCGGCCACGGTTTGCGCCGTGGCCAAGCGCGACCAGAGCGCTAAATCCTTATCGCCCGAGAGCGATTCGTCGGTCAGATTGAAGGCGATTTCATGAATGCCCTGGCCAATGCCCATCATGGCCTGGGCTTGCGGCAACTGAATAAAGACCAGCCCCTCGTCAAAGAATTTCGATTTCATCTCGAAAATGCCGCTGACTCGGAACAACCGCTGGTCGATATCATCGCTCTGATAGTTATTAACCGAGACCACCAGGCGATCCCCTAGGTCCACTTCCAATAGATCGGCCAAGGGGCCACCGAGCAGTATCTGCAGTTCGGACCCGGCGTTGTCCAGATAGTCGCCCCGGATCATGCTGAGTTTTAATTTCGACACCGACGCCTCCAAATCGGCGTCGACGCCTACCACCTGCACGGCAATATTATTGGCACTGCTGGAGACCATACCGAAATCCAGAGCGCGCAGACTATAGCTGGCGACCAGGGGTTCTGCCATCAGACTGTTAATCTGTTGGTCGACATCCGTAATGGTTTTTTCGCCATCACGTTCGGCCAGATAACTGACGTTGTGAATCTGCGCATCACCCGGGTAGAGCCGGGTCGCCGAGCGCACCATGACGTCGGTCATCGCCTTAATATAGCCGTCGGTAAAGATCAGGATCGCTAGGGTCATGCTAATCAAGAGGATGGTCAGGAAGGAGCGACGTTTGTTGCGCAATATATTGCGCACGGCGAGTGTCCAAGTCAGGCTCATCTTATAAACTCCTCATCGCGTCAACGGGCACAATGCGCGCTGCGCGCAGGGCTGGGAAGATCGAAATCAGCGCCGCTGAGCCGATAATAATTAAGGCCGGTTCGACAAACACCTTCAGATCCCATAGGCCTTTCATATGATCCATCACAACGCCCGAGACCTCCATGGGGTCGGGCAAGGTAAAGCCGACATTGACCAGATAGGCATTGACCGGCAGCACCGTGAGCAGGCCGAGTAAACAACTCAACGTGGCCAAGAGCAGTGTTTCGATGACGATCAGGAAGAACAACCGGCGCGGCGAGGTACCGATGGCCTTGAGGACACCGAATTCACCGGTTCGCTCCATAACCGACATCAGCACGGTATTCAAAACCCCGATGCAGACCAACAGAACAATCACGAAGTAGGACACATAACCCCCTTCAATATCGGCGCTCATGGTCTGGTAAAACTCTTTCGAGACCACCTGCCAACTACTCGCTTCCAGCCCGGCATTGGGCGCCAGCCAAGCCTCGAGCTGGTTCGCCAATGCCGGACCGTCGTGATAATCCGCCGTTAACACCGCCCAGTAGTGCGCTTGCTCCGGCAAAACAAAGAAGCTCTGCGCGGCGGCCAAGGGCAGATAGACATTGCGCGCTTCAAGCCCTTCGGTGGCACCCACTATGCCGGCCACACGAAACAGATCGTTGGCCACCGAACCGTCGGCACCCTGGGAAATCAGGATCAGTTCATCGCCGATCGACAAACCCAATTGGCGCGCCGCGGCGGCACCGATCAGGCTTTCAAAATACCCCTCGGCATCGGCCTCGGCCCGCAGATAACGACCCACCTTGACCTTATCGACGAGAAAAGAAATATCCGCTTCCTTGGCGACATCGATACCGATCACCTGCACCGGGAAGCTTTTGCTTACGCCATAGGCTAAGGCGCCGCTGACAATCCGCGGCGTGGCACTGACCACATCGGCTTGCGCCAGCAGCTGCTGGTAAAAGGTCGACGTGGCGGGCACGGTCTTATAGAGAGACGGGCGATCGAGATAGTTTTCTGCGGTAATCTGGGCGTGGCCGGTCGAATCCCGCGTAAAGAAGTCGATCACTTGTTCATAGCTGCCGAACTGAACCGAGAGCGAGATGACCAGCAGAAAATAGCCGCCAAACATACTCAACATGGTCAGCACGGTGCGGCGCTTATTACGCAAAATATTGCGAAAGGCGAGCTTGAGCATCAACATGGTTAAGCCCTCCTCAACGACGTTTTTTGAGATTCTGCAGGGTGAAAAAGTCCGACTCAAGGTCGATGTCGAATTCCATGCTGTTATAGGTTACCTGGGTTTTGTTGCCGGGCTTGTTGAGCGGTACCAGCTCCATAACCGTCGGCAAGGTGATGTCGCCGAAGGTTTGGATTGCGCTAAAGCGCATTTCGCGCATCGCCTGGCCGTCTTCATCAAAGTAGGTTTGCCGGATCGGCAAGAGATCATCCTTGGTCACCACAATCTGCATGGCGCCCCAAACGGTCACGGTGGTCGCCTTGGCGGTCAAGTCTAGGGTATAGAGGCTATCGGTTTCGCTCAGGACTACGTCGTAGGCATCGACCCAGGAGCCTTCGCGCATCAGATCGTCATTGGTGAAGTCCGATCCCATCCAGCTGCCCATCATCATCGAGGGGGGCACCTTGATGACCTTGTTGATCTTGGGCAAGAAATTCCACATGTTTTTTTCACGCTTAAGCGTTGAGACACCGGCTTCTTTTTTCGGCTCGAGAATGCGCACCAAGGAATAGTCCAGCCCTAGGGCCCAGGACTCTAGGGTCATCGACCGGGAGAAATCCGCGGTAACGATGTCCATGGTCATCACCGCATGGGAGTTTTCCTGCTGATAGAGGTTATCGATCTTCTCGAGCAACTCGATGGCCTTGGCATCGGCCAGCGTATCGGCATGGCTCGACCCGGCAAAGGTAAGCAAGCTGAGAGCTAGGGGGATGGCGAGTAATATGGGCAATTTCACAAACGAACCTCCATAGGAACACTGGCCCGTACTGTATCAAAATCCAGGCTCTAGCTATAGGTTAGTTGGTAAAGTCATGACATCTGTCAGGTCTGGGTGTAATCCCCCCATTTTTAATCTCAGCTAAAACGGGGCAAGTTCAGGGTGATGTTACCTTTGCTTGTTATGTTTCTTGTAACTTCTTTGCTACTACAAAATAGCTAGAAGC
>JBLHFL010000137.1:0-6095 GCA_047618105.1 Granulosicoccus sp. | reverse complement strand
CTATCCTCTTTACGTTACAAAGGTTGAGAAGAAAGGCCGGTCTCTTGACGAATTGCATCAGGTGATTGCTTGGCTTACCGGATTCAATGAGGCAGATCTGCAAGCACTAATCAAACAGAAGGCGACGTTTCAACAGTTCTTCGCTGCGGCAACGATCAACCCCAATGCACAACTGATTCGGGGTCTTATCTGCGGATATCGAGTAGAAGAGATCGAAACACCCTTGACCCAACAGGTCCGGTGGCTCGACAAACTGGTTGATGAACTCGCCAAGGGACGCAAGATCGAGAAGATTTTACGGTCGGCCTAATAGCCCTGTCGGCAAATAATAATCCGGTTGAACCCGAACGCGGAAGCTCAGGTCCTTAGCACTAATTAGTCAACCCGCCATCAGGGCTTCACGCCACACAATTCCAAGGCAAACTGCTGCACCGGTTTACCGGCGATCAAGATAACCCCAAAGGCAATTGGCCAGGCAAATAACCAGGCGGTCATCCAACGAGTTAAGAACCCGGTACCAAAGCCGGTATTCAGGGCGGTGATGACGGCGGTCATGATGGTAACCATCAGCACTGACATCAGCACCGATTGGACCAGTCGAACGTGTTTTGGCTTCAGCATGTGCTACTTCTCAAATTAACAATATTGAAGCCGCCACATTACTGAAAAATAGGCCCAGTGCAAGCAAAACAGTCGAACCAAACGGTCGCGCTATTCATAGCGCAGAGCATCGATCGGATCGAGTCCCGCCGCTTTAGCAGCGGGCAAGAGACCAAAAATAATGCCCACAGCCGAGGAGAAGCCCAGCGCCAATGCAATGGACCAGAGCGGCACCTGGGAGGGCGGGAAATCGGGAATCAGATTCGCAATACCCATACCCAAACCGTAGCCAATGGCCAGACCGATCACCCCGCCTAGCAGACTGATAATCACCGCCTCGAGCAAGAATTGCAGCAGGATATCGGCTCGGGTGGCGCCCAGGGCCTTGCAGATACCCACTTCGCGGGTCCGTTCGGTGACCGACACCAGCATTATATTCATGATGCCGATGCCGCCGACCAGCAGGCTGATGCCCACTATGCCGCCGAACACCAGGGTGATAATGCGCGTCACCTGGCCGATCGACGCCAATACCTGGTCCGAACTCTGGATGGAAAAATCATCGTCGTCGCCCTGCCGTAAACCATGATTGCGTCTCAGGGTTTGGGTCACGCGCGCGGTCAAGGCTGCCATCCGGTCAACATCGGCCACGCGCGCGACAAACATCACGAAGGGCTGTTTTTGGTAGCCCATAATACCCAGCGCAGTCGGATAGGGAATGTAGACGTAGTTGTCGAGGTCTTGGCCGAGCATTTGGCCCTTACTCTCAAGCACGCCGACAATCTTTAACCAATGCGGACCGTAGCGTAAAAATTCGCCGATCGGATTGTCGGGCAAATTCAGTTCATCGCGCACCTTCGGGCCAATCACCGCGATTTTCTTACGACTGTTGGCATCGGCGCTGGTGATAAAGCGGCCAATCTCCGGATAAGAATTATCCATTTCGGCAAACTCCGGCATCACGCCGACTATATCGGCAGCGTGCTCCTTACCGGCGTATTGCAGGCCACTGTATTCAAACAGAAAGGTTTGCGGTGAGATGGCGGCGATGCCCTCAATGGCCTTTAACTTGATCAGGTCATCATCGGTGAGGTCACCGATCAGCCGACCAAAGTTATCGCGCCGTTGCTGGATAAACAGCGAGTTAGAGCCATAGCCTTCAAACTGTTGGGTAATGGATTGCTCCAAACCCTGCACCAGCGACACCACGGCAATAATGCTGGCAACCCCGATAATAATACCCAAGGAGGTCAGAAAACTGCGCAACTTACTGGCGGCAATGGCGCGTAGCGCGGACCGCAATGCTTCTAAAAATAGATACACCCTAGGCTCCTTGTGTGCGCGGCGCGGTTACTGCGCCGGTCATCCGGTCTTCGACTATAAGGCCGTCCTTGAGCCGAATTTGACGATGACAGCGGTCGGCAATTTCGGCCTCATGGGTCACCACGATAATGGTTTGACCCTCGTTGTAGAGTTCATCGAATAGGTTGAGGATATCGGCGGTGGTTGAGCTGTCTAGGTTGCCCGTGGGTTCGTCGGCCAATAGGATAGACGGTGAGGTGACCAGCGCCCGGGCGATGGCCACTCGCTGACGCTGCCCGCCCGATAACTCATTGGGTTGGTGATGCATTCGGCCAGACAGACCCACCCGCGCTAACATCTCCTGAGCGCGTTTTTTGCGCACGCCATAGGATACCCGCTGATAGATCAAAGGCTGCATCACATTGTGCAAGGCATCAACCCGGGGCAACAGATTGAAGCTCTGGAAGATAAAACCAATTTTCCGATTGCGCACCGAGGCCAGTTGTTTGCCGCTCATGGCACTGACCGCCTCGCCATCGAGCCGGTAATCGCCCGAGCTGGGGGTATCCAGGCAGCCCACTATATTCATCAGGGTCGATTTGCCCGAGCCGCTGGAGCCGACAATGGCCACAAAGTCGTTGCGCGCGATGGCCAGATCGATGCCATCGAGCGCGTGTAAGGTTTCGCCACCCATCTGATAGGTGCGCCGTATGGCTTGCAGATCAATCAGTGCTGAGTGTGTCATCGGTCGTATCCAGGCTGGTGGGTTCCAAGATGATGGCATCGCCATCTTTTAGGCTCCGGACCAATCGATAGGGCCCGCTGATCACCTCATCTCCGGTCTCGATACCCGAGGTCAGGGCTTGATAACGATCATCCTGTGGGCCCAGCGTCACACTGACCTTAACCGCGATCCCCGCGCGGGCCACAAAGACATGATAGCCGGGGTCGTCATCGGCGGCGTTATCTTGCAAGGCTTCGATTGGGATTACCGGATAGCTGATGTTTGAACGGTTTAAGACCTCGGCCCGGGTACTCATACCCGGCCGCAGCACGACCAACTCTTGATCGGCCATAGCCACCTCAACTGGGAACACCAAGGAGTTTTTACCCGGTACCTGGCGGGCACTGGTGGCAATCTTGGTCACGGTGCCGGTCAGCGCGGTATCAAGATAAGCTACGGCAAAGACTCGCACCGGCAGGCCAAGCTGAACATTGCCGATATCGGCCTCATCGACATCCACCTCAGAATAGATCTGCTCCGGGTCGACCAGGGTGAGCAAGGGCACATCGGCTGCACTGCCCACCGCCATCTCGCCTTCCTTAATATCGAGCGCACTAACTAGGCCGCTCACCGGCGCGCTGATCACCGTTTTAGCCAAGCGTTTCTGCGCTTGACCCAGATGATCCTGACTCTGGACCAAGAGTTGATTCTGCATTTTCAGATCCACATTGGCTTGGGCAATCTGATTTTTCAAATCTTCAATCACCGTGGCCTGGGCCGCGTTTTGTTGAAACAGTTTGAGCTGACGAGCCAATTGGATGGTCAGGCTTTCAATACGCAATTGGGCGCGCTCAATATCGATCCGACGCAGGGCCACATTGGTTTGCTGATTGCTGACGTCGGTTTCGAAATCCTGGCGATCCAGGCGCACTAAGACCTGGCCTTTGCTGACTCGATCGCCCTCCTCTACCGCGACCGCTATCACCCGAGCATCGACTTCGCTGCGCACGCGGCGCTCGTCGCCATAGGTCAGCGTGCCGGTCGCGAGCACGGTGGATTCAATCGGTTGTTCAACCACCTCAAAGACTTGCACCCTAACCTGCTCCGGCTCCCCCGTGCGCGCTTGATACAAGCTTAAGGCCACTATCGCGGCCACTATTATTAACACCACAAACAGCTTTTTCATAACCGGTCCTTATAGGAAATAGATCAGCGAAAATTGTACGGCCGGCGGAACCAGGCCCACCAAGGTGGCCGTCACGGCAGCGCTGCCGGTAATGCGCGCAAAGCCGAGACCGTATAAGAGATAGGACCAGATGGCGCCGATCGATACGCTGGCATAGAGTGCAAAAGTGGCATCGCCGATAGCCAGACCCATAAGGCTGGCCAGGTTAGTTTTATCGAGCAGGTTTAGAAAGACATAGTCTGGACTGACCGCATAGGACACGGCCATGCTCAGAGTGCTGACCAGCCCTGGCAAGCTGGCCCAGCAGACCAGCGTAAAGAACTGGCCAAAACGGAATTTTTCTTCGGCCACCAGCGTCGCAGCGAGAAAAAAGAAGGTGGCCAATATCAGATAAATAAGCAGACTCACCAATGGTGCGGCTATCGGCGAAATAATGCGTACGATATTGGCCGTGGCCATGGCCGCATCGAATGCCTCGGGTGTCATCTCCTGATCGGCTAATACCAGCGTGGTTTCCATATAGGCGTTCATATCGACGGTCATAAAATACCAGGCCATAAAGGCCGACAGTACTGCGACAATCACCAATAGGGGGGGCCAAAAAGGCAGGGATTTTGCCCGAATACGGTCAAACACCAGTTGGGGGGATGAGAAAATATCGACGAACGAGGTCGACCCGAGAGATGGCATGTAAAGCTCCTTGTTTCCAATAGTGGCCACTGGCCGGTTCACTCCATAAAGATGCCGGAGTATCGCGCCAAGCCGGGCACCAAAATAGTGATAAAGGTCACATATTGACCAACCCCCAACAAAAACCCATCCCTGGGTCCGCTTGAACAGGAGCTAGGGTCGCTTTAGGCGAGCGTTTTCTGGACCAATTCGAGTACATCCGGAGACAGTGACTCAGTTTCCAGCACTGCTGTCAAAGCACTATGCATCGCCGCACTGCGCTCTGGGGCAAACTTCCGCCAGCGTTCAAATACGCCGACAAAACGCGCCGCGACCTGCGGATTAATCGCATTGAGTGCAACAATTTGCTCGCTGATGAAATTATAGCCCTCGCCCTGAACATCGTGGAAGGCTTTGAAGTTTTGCGTAAAGCCGCCAAGCACGCTGCGCACCTTGTTGGGGTTGGTGAAGTCGAACGCGTCGTGGGCCATCAACAACAGAATGTCGGTCACCCCGATGCCTTCACCGCCAGCCTGCAGGGCCAGCCAGGTCTCGACCATCTGGGTGTCCTGATGCCAATGACGATAAAAATGCACCAAGAGCCGTTGTTGACGATCCCGATCCGGGGAGGCCATTACGGCCTTCAGGCCGTTCAGCCTATCGGTCTGGTTTTGCGCAGCACGATAGAGGGCTTCGGCACTGTTCAGTCCGAGCTTGTCGCCACTCAGCACCCAATAGTGCAAGGCCAAGCCCTGCAGCTCGCGGCGGCCGACCTCATCGGCGGTAAAGACATAGGCATCGGCACTGGCCAGGCTTTGACTCAAGGTCGCCCAATGGCTGTGGTAGGTTTGCGCCAAATGCAGCTTGAGACGATCGCGCGCCACGATCACCGCCTCGGCATCGACTGTGTCTAGATTGTCCATCATCTGTTGATAGGACGGCAGGCTCAACAATACCGACTGTAAGGCATGGGATAGTCGCGTATCGGACAGTATCGACAAGACCACTGTATCCACCAAGGCCGGTATCTCGTCGAGTTCGCCCCGGGTCAATTTTAGCAAGGTGCCCAGATAGACCTGTTGCACCGCTTCGAAGCGATTGAAGGCATTGTCATCGTGTTGGGCCAATAACAGCAGAGCGGGATCCGACAGGGCCAGTCGCACGCGCACCGGCGCCGAGAAATCGCGGAACAGGCTCGGGGTTGGCTGACTCGCCAGGTGTTGAAACGTTACGGTAGTGACTGCCTCGGTTAGAGTTAGCACCTGGGTGTCGGCATTGTAGTCGCCATCGCAGTCGATCGGCAGTGCTTGCCCGGTGCTATCCAACAGCGCCATCTTGACCGGAATGACCAGCGGCTGCTTATCGGACTGACCGGGTGTGGCCGGGCAGCTCTGGGTAAAGGTCAGGCGGTAGCATGCTAGGCTGGCATCGTAGTCCTCGCGGATCGCCACTACCGGCGTGCCGGCTTGGGTATACCAGCGTTTAAACTGGCTGAAGTCCTGGCCACTGATCTGCGCCATACAGTCGACAAAATCGTCAGTGGTAACGGCCATGCCGTCGAAGCGCTCAAAGTATAGGTCGCAGGCTTGGCGGAATGGGCGATCACCAAGTAGG
>JBLHFL010000136.1:0-6187 GCA_047618105.1 Granulosicoccus sp. | reverse complement strand
GAATTCAGCCATCAGTCCGACCCCAACGCCGCGGACACCGATGCGGACAGTTGGGATGATTTTACCGAAGTGACCTTCGGCGGGGACCCCAACGATGCCATGCGGGTGCCGAACCCACCGATCGTTCATCTCGATTCACTTCAGGACAACCCGGTTTTTTACCGCTCGGATTTCTCCCTGCAAGCGAGTTGGACTGGCGCACCCTTGGCAACGGATCACCTGCACTTTACCGTCGATACGCCGCCGCATATCAGTGCCTTCCCCGATATCACCGGTGTCGCAACAGTTGACTATGTTGACATGCCCGACGGCGAACACAGCCTGACGGTGCAGGTAAACAGTGTGGCCCATGCCGGCTATCGCCATGCCGGTGCGCTCGCCCAACGCACCTTTACGGTCGACGCCAATCCCGCCAGCGGCTTCTTGGTGCCGGGCCGAATTGAGGCCGAGGCTTACCACCGTTATCTTGAGTTCAGTGCCGCGGATCTGGGTACACAATGCTCAAACGGGGACGGCGTGGATAAACAGTTGACCACGGACCCCGAGGGTGGCGGTTGCAATGTGGGTTGGACCGAGGCGGGGGAATGGCTGGAATACGACCTCAAGGTTCAGCACGCAACTCAGCTGAGCTTTACCGCGCGGGTCGCCTCCAATGTGTTCAATCGCAGCTTTCATCTGGAGTTGGATGGCGTCGATATATCGGGTAGCCAAACCGTGCCCCGAAACGGCTGGCAAAGTTGGGGTAACAAAACCACCGCCGCGGTTCCTGTGTCGGCCGGCAAACACCGGTTGCGGGTGGTGTTTGATACCGGGCTGGTGAATTTGAATTTTATTCGCATCGATGAGCATTTGGGCCAGTAAGGCTATTTTTTATTAGGCCCTGCTGCTGTGGCCTATATTCACCGAGTCTTGCCGTCAATTAGGGCAGGACTTTCTCAAACCGCCAATCCGTGCAAATAAGACTGGAATAAATCGTCAATACAGTTCTTAATCGATTAAGTAACTCGTGGTGCGGGCCAATTTGAGCCGGTCAGTTGCCAAAATACCGCGTTTTTCAGCGCAAGCCTGCAGCCCAAGCTATGCTGACAGGCATCGATTAAGCACCCGTTCGATAAAACAACAGTTCGGTCTGTCCCCGCGGGGTCTGACCGGTTAGGAGTCCGATATGAATCCAGCAATTATCCAACGTCAGTGGTGGCACAACGCCGTCGTCTATCAAATTTACCCGCGCAGCTTCAATGACAGCAATGGCGACGGCATCGGAGATATACCGGGGATCATTGCCAAATTGGACCATATTAAGCAGCTCGGCGCGAAGATCATCTGGCTGAGCCCGGTCTTCCAGTCGCCGATGGACGATAACGGTTACGATATTTCCGACTATTGCGCCATCGCGCCCGAATTCGGCACCATGGCCGATATGGACAGATTGATCGCGCAGGCGGCGCAGCGTGGCATCAAGATCGTTATGGATCTGGTGGTTAACCATACCTCCGATCAACACCCTTGGTTTATTGAATCCAAGAGCAGTATCGATAACCCCAAGCGCGACTGGTATATCTGGAAAGATGCCAAGGCCGATGGCTCCGAGCCCAACAACTGGGAATCGTTCTTTACCCCCAAGGCCTGGGAGTTCGACGTCCCGAGTGAGCAGTATTATTTGCATCTGTTTAGCGAGAAACAACCCGATCTGAATTGGGCCAACCCGGAAGTACGGGATGCCATCTACCAGATGATGCACTTCTGGCTTAAAAAGGGCCTGGGTGGCTTCCGTATGGATGTGATTAATATGATTGGCAAGCCGGCCGACTATCCGGATGCGAGCATCTTTGATCAGGGCGTGGCCGGTTGGGAGCATTGGGCCAATAACGGCCTGTGTCATCAATATCTGCGCGAAATGCACGATCAGGTCTTGCAGCATTATGACGTGCTGACGGTGGGTGAAACGCCTTTTACCACCCCCTTGGACGGCCAGTTTTACTCCAATCCAGCGCGTAACGAACTGTCGATGATTTTCCATTTTGAGCACGTCAGCATCGATCGTGAAGAGCACAACGCCGTTAAAAAGGATTTTAACCTGGTCGAATACAAGGCCATTATGAATAAATGGCAAACGCAACTGCAGGGCAAAGGCTGGAACAGCCTGTACTGGAGCAACCACGATCAGCCGCGGCCAGTCTCCCGCTATGGTGATGACTCCGACGCGTTACGCAACCGCAGCGCCAAGATGCTCGGCACGGTTCTACATATGATGAGTGGCACACCCTATGTTTATCAGGGTGAAGAGTTGGCCATGACCAATAAGACATTCCACGCCATCGATGAATTTAACGATCTGATGGCCAAATTTCATTATCAGAAGATGATCGCGCGCGGCATCTCTGAAACTCAGGCGATGGACTATCTGAATACCTTTTCGCGCGATCATGCCCGGGTGCCGATGCAATGGAATGCCGAGCAACACGCGGGTTTCAGCACGGCGGAGCCTTGGCTGGCGGTAAACCCCAATTACCCTAAGATTAATGCTGAGGTGTCTTACGCCGACCCAGACTCGGTTTTCTATCACTACCAAAACCTGATTAAGCTGCGTGAGAGTGAGGCATATGGGGATGTGTTGGTCTACGGCCAATTTGAGTTGATCGATCCCGAAGATGCCGAGGTTTTTGCCTACAGCCGGACCTTCGGCAATAAAAAGATATTGGTGATTGCGAACTTCACCGGCGCGGCACTGACCCGACATTATCAGGCCGCCGTCCAGCAGCAGGTTGTGAATAACTATTCCGATCGGGTTGAACAGGTCCAGTCAGTGCTGCTGCAGCCCTATCAGGCTCTGGTTTTAGATATAAGTTCAGACTGAGGCCGTTGCTCGGCAGCCGTCCCAGCCGCTATTGTTGGGGCTCGGGCGGCACTGCGGACAATCAGGTTTAATGGTACTTTACATTTATCTAATATAAGGTTATTTTCGTGTTTTAACTCACAGACGAGATTGACTCTATGGCCTACACCGAAAAATTCCAACAGCTTGCCGACACTGCCCGCGCCTCTGTCCAGGAAGTCACCCCGGCTCAGGTCGATGAATTGATCGCCAGTGGCGCGGTCGCACTGGATATTCGAGATAAGGAAGAGCACGATGCCGATCACATTGATGGCTCGGTGCACATCAGTCGCGGCAAATTGGAAATGAATGTCGAAGGGTTAATTCCGGATCTGACCACCCAGTTACTCTGTTATTGCAATGCCAACAACCGTGGCGCCTTGTCGGCGGCGACCCTGCGCAACATGGGCTATGTCAATGCGCGCTTTATTGCCGGCGGCCTGATCGGCTATCGCAAGCTGGGTTAAAGTCATCGGCCTGAACGCAGTTATTAATAGGCAGTCGCGTGAACTGCCTGACGATTCAATTTCCAGCCTTGCCGGTGCCCAAAATCCCTTTACCTACCAGAAGATGCCCTCGGTAATTTGGGCCTCTAAGTTTGTGTCCTCATTATCAGACGATCGGTCATACCGGCACCGAGCCACATAAACAGCAGCGCAGTCCAGGATGTCAGTGACAGCACGGCACCACCGGTGACCCCAGCACCGACCGCACAGCCCCCCGCCAACATGCCACCGAAGCCCATCAGGGGTGCGCCGATGAGATAGCGAATCATACCGGTGTCAGCGGTAAAGGCTTCCAGCTGGAATTCCTTGGTTACAAGCGACGCCAGCATGGACCCCAGAAAAACGCCCGGTACCAGTCCGGTCCCGAAGTTAAGCGGAAGAGTCGGCGAGGTAATCACGGCCATCAGGGTATCGGCGGAAGGGCCAGTGAAGGTGACCGATTGGATCTTGACGATTTCATACGACCAAGAGGCATGCCAGCTGGTCATCAACCAGCCCAGCGCAATTGAACATCCGGTGAGCACCGAATAGCCGATCACCTTGGTAGAGAGGCGATTGCGTAGGGTAATCAAAATGCTAAATGCCATAAGCAGCAGCGAAACCATAAACGGCGCACCATTGGGCAGATAAAAGGCTAGATTTCGGACATTGCCGGAAATAAGCCACCAAGCAGTAATCCATTCGCGCAGCGGTGACAATATGCCGGTATAGGCCGCTTGCGCGATAATGGTGACCATTAGGCCGGTGGTTAGGGCGCGCATATTCCCGGTCGCCGACAGCACCAGCAGTCGGCTGGCACAGCCTCGGGCTAAAATCATGCCTGCGCCAAACATCAGGCCGCCCACGATCGCGCCGGAAAGCGACCCAGTACCAGTGAGTTGGCGGATCGAATCGGGCGATAGAGTGCTGAGACTGAACTGTAACTGGGTCAATACCAGGGCGGTTGAAAAGACCAGCAACCAAACGGCGACCTTAGGACCCAGTTGAACATGCCAAAACTCGATGGTAGCGGCACGCAGACAAAATCGGCTCTGTTGCGCCGCGACACCGAATAGCAGTCCAACGATGACACCAGTCAGAATTAGGAGGTTGTCGTCCCCGAGCTGTTCCAGAAAGTCAGTCATCTAAGGGCCCTGTGCGAGGATGCGAACGGTTAATGCGAAGGACCAATATAGCACGTATATTATTATTTACTTATGTAGTGGGGGCGAATATTCGGTTACACGGCTGGGGTCCGTGTTTTTTAGGATTAGGTGACATAAAAAAGGCGCCCATTCAGGCGCCTTTATTTATAACTACAAACCGCAGTCGCACTGGGCGATCGGGGCGCTCTATTGGTTGCGGTATTGCCGTTCTAGCACCACGGTAACAGCCAAAATAACCAATAAAAACAAGCCTGGAACCGCATTGGCTATCGGATCACCACTGAGTATATGTGACGCTACGGCACCCACTAACGCAACTGAGAAACCTGCATAACCCCATTGGCGCAGCGTATCGGAGACCGGCTGGAGTATTGCAGCGATGCCAATCAGATAGGCGACGCCGAGTATGGTCATTAAAAACAGTGGGTATCCCATGGCATCCAACGATTGCACCAGGGCCGGATTGGTTGTCAGCTTGGCCATTGCGGTCGCGGCCATGGCCAGTGAAAACAGCCCACTGAGCGCATAGAAGCTGATTTTAATTTTGTTCATAGTCTGAATCCTTATTAGGTTAGCTCCAGCTTATCTATTTTAAATTAGCAGTGATACGATAGTTAATGCAAAGTTAAATTGCATAATTGCAATATTTCTACCTAGAGGTACTGGATATGGACTGGAATGATTTAAAATATCTCATCGCAGTAGCCGACTCCGGTTCGCTTAAGGCCGCGGCCAAACATCTGGGCGTAAATCATACGACGGTGTGGCGGAAAATGCAGAGCCTGGAGGAACACTTAGATTGCCAGTTGTTCACGCCGAGTCGCAGCGGTTATCTGTTAACCGAGTCGGGTGAGGCCATCTTAGCGGACGCGCGGAGGATGGCCTCGTTGGTGGGCAGTATTCATTTTCAGTCTCAGGCTCGGCTCACCGAAATACGTGGCCTGATTCGCATCACGGCACCGGGTGAAATCGCCTTTGAGTTACTGCCCTCGATCATCGCCGAATTTCAGTTGAGCTATCCGAAGGTTGAGTTTGAAATTTTGGAAGATGATCGCTCATTGAATATTTCCAATCGTGAAGCCGATATCGCAATTCGGGCCAGCTCGGCAGTACCCGACAACCTGATTGGCCGCAAAATTAGCGACGTGCATTGGGGTCTCTTTGCCAGTCAGGAATTTATTCAGACGCATAATATTAATTTCGAATCAGGAGATTATGTGTTTGATGGACTGCCGGTTATACCCTATCGGCTGTTCGCTTCACCGGCGGCGCGCTGGTTTAATGAAAAAACAGTGAATAACCCGCGGCCGGTTGCAACCAACCGGATCATCGGCGCTTACCAGTGTGCCCTGCAGCATTTGGGTATTGCTTTGCTGCCAGCGTTACGCTCTGAGCCGCTGCAGGAACTCTATCGATTACCGGCCCAGTTTAATTCACAGGTCTGGTTGCTCGCCAATAAGGACTTGCGCAATACCATCCGAATTAAAACTTTTTGGGATTTTTTGCAAACCCGACTGGTGGACTATTTTCCCGACACCCCCTAATGGCAGAGACCCGACGCAGTAGCCGCCTAGCCGGTTATTATGTGTCGCTTGTTAGGCACTGGTTTTCTTGCGCGCACGTTTCTTTTTACCGAATACCTTAGCCGTCCCCAGTCCTTT
>JBLHFL010000135.1:0-6220 GCA_047618105.1 Granulosicoccus sp. | reverse complement strand
ATTTATTTTTTAATATTATTTTCATTAGAAAAATAATAATATTTTACCACAAATTTAATCCATCCGGACGAACCAAACTACTGCTTAGACGGTGAGGATTGTTACGCCTTTTTTATTTTTTGTATCACTATCCCTATCACCGCCGAACTTATTTTTCGTGCGCATGGCCATTAATAGTAAGGATATAGTCAAAAAAACAATCTAGGTTCCTTCGGCCCGGCCCGAAGACCTTATCGGAAAAGCATCAATACTATAGTTATTCTCATCGCGCTTTGGACCAAGAGAATCAGACTCAGTCCTGAGGTAGTCTTTTTGCATCGACAGAGAAATAAAAAATGCATCGTGACCGTCAATTGGTCACTAAGCCTAAAATTCCAGACTAATCGTTATCGGCATTACGCCCATCGGGTGCACTATGCTAAAATCCCCGACACTATAACTGGCCATGAGATGCGCACCATGTATTGCACCAACCACTGGGTTCTTGCCTCCAATAATGCCGGAAAGTTGCGGGAATTTAATGATCTATTGGCGCCCCTGGCCATCAAGATTCAGCCACAGGCCGAGCTAGATGTCCCCGATGCGATTGAAGACGGTCTCAGTTTTATCGAAAATGCTCTTATAAAGGCGCGTCACGCCGCACGCTTGACCGGATTACCCGCGCTGTCGGACGATTCGGGTTTGGAAGTGGATGCACTGCAAGGCGCACCGGGCATCTATAGTGCGCGCTATGCCTCAATGGCCGGCGGTGACAAGTCCGATTTGGCCAATCTGAACAAGCTGTTGGTCGATCTCAAAGACGTTCCCCCAGCCGGGCGAACCGCTCGATTTCATTGCGTACTGGCCTTTATGCGCCATGCCGATGATCCAACACCAATCGTCATTCAGGGTACCTGGGAAGGGTCTCTGCTCCAGTCACCGGCCGGTGACCAGGGCTTTGGCTACGATCCCATTTTCTGGGTCGCGGCACACGGGTGCAGTGCGGCGCAGTTAAGCAAGGCAGAAAAAAACCGACTCAGCCACAGAGGTCTTGCCGTGGCGGCTTTTAAGCACCGCATGGCGCAGCTGTTAGAGCAAAACCCCGCAGCGGTGGGTCGCTAAGATGTCACTGCCCCCCTTAGCCATCTATATCCATGTGCCTTGGTGTATCCGCAAATGCCCCTATTGCGATTTCAACTCCCATGCCGCCAAGGCCGAGGACATTCCCGAAGCCGACTATCTGAGCCGGATGCACGAAGACATTCGCCAAGATGCCTCCTTAGCACAGGGGCGCAAGGCCCAATCGGTTTTTTTTGGCGGCGGCACGCCCAGCTTGCTCAGCGCCAGTGCGATCGGCCAGATCATCCACTGGGTCGAGCACTATATCGGCTTGACCGACAACGCTGAAATCACCCTGGAAGCCAACCCTGGAACTGTCGAGGCGCATCGTTTTGCCGGCTTTCGCGCGGCCGGTGTGAATCGATTATCTATTGGGGTGCAGAGTTTCGCTGACCGTTTTTTGCATACGCTGGGCCGAATTCACTCCGCCGACGAGGCAATAAGAGCCATCGATATCGCCCGACAAGCGGGCTTCGACAACTTTAATATCGACCTGATGCACGGTCTGCCCGACCAGTCCGAAGCCGAGGCCTTAGCCGACCTGCACCAGGCCGTGGCATTGTCACCGACCCATATCAGCTGGTATCAATTGACCATCGAGGCGAACACTGAATTTTACCGTCAACCACCGACCTTGCCGGCCGATGAGACCCTATGGGACATCCAGCAGGCGGGCCAGGAGTATCTGGCCAGTCAGGGTTTTAACCAATACGAGGTCTCGGCCTATGCCCGCGATGCCGACCAGAGCCAACACAACCTGAACTATTGGCGCTATGGCGACTATTTGGGTTTTGGTCCCGGTGCCCATGGCAAGTATACCCGTGCTCTCACTCAGGGTGGCCTCAGCATCACCCGAACGAAGAAAACTCGGTTGCCTAAGGATTATCTCAACGCCGACCGACCGCTGATGCGCCAGGAAGAGAGCATTGCGGAAGCCGACCGACCGTTCGACTATTTTATCAATGCTTTTCGACTGCGTGAGCCGGTCTCCCTGCACCAGTTTGAGCAAAGCACCGGCGTGCCAAGCGCGGCGCTTGCCCCGGTGCTAAGCCTATTAGTGGCGCGCGGACTGATCCGTTGGCAGGACGATTCAGTCGCCACTACCGACCATGGCTACCTGCATTTAAACGATGTGCTGTCTTACTGGCTGGAGTAACGGATGAAAACACGCCTTGCCTTAACCGCCTATTCACTCCTCTGGTCGCTGCTGCTGCCGCTGGTGCTGCTGCGACTCTGGCTAAAGGGCCGCCGGCAACCGGATTACCGATTGCGCTGGCCCGAACGGATGGGCCATTGGCCGCTTTATCCTCAGGGCTGCCTGTGGATTCATGCCGTCAGTGTCGGTGAAACCATCGCCGCCAAACCCTTGGTGGAGCAATGGCGGCAACGTCACCCGGATATTCCCATTCTGCTTACCACCATGACGCCGACCGGTTCGGCTACGGTGCGCAAGCTGTTTGGCACCACGGTTCATCATGCCTATCTGCCCTGGGATATGCCCGGCCTGCAACGCAAGCTGGTTAAACGGTTACAGCCCAGACTGTTGGTGATTATGGAAACCGAGCTCTGGCCCAATCTGATCCATGCCTGTCGACGGGCGGAAGTACCAGTATTGCTAGCCAATGCTCGGCTATCCGAGCAATCCCAGCGCGGTTATCAACGGGTCCGGGCCCTGACGGGGCCGATGCTCAGAAGTCTCAGCGGTATTGCCGCGCAACACACACCCGATGCCGATCGTTTCGCCGCCTTGGGGGTCGACGAGCGCAAATTGCAGGTCACCGGGTCGATTAAGTTCGATATCACACTGGACACCCGAACCCGCGATCTCAGCAAACAGTTGTCGAAAGCTATCGGTAAGCGGCCGATCTGGATTGCCGCCAGTACCCATGAGGGCGAGGACGAACTTCTGCTCAAGGCGCACGGCAAGTTGAAGATTAAGTTACCCGACGCCCTATTGATCTTAGTCCCGCGTCATCCGGAGCGCGCCGACCGGATCGCCGGCCTGCTCTATAAACAACATTTTCAGTTTGCTCGACGCTCGCTCGATCAGGTGCCGAACGCCGATCAGTCGGTGTTTTTAATCGATAGCCTGGGCGAACTGATGACCTTCTTTGGCTTGGCCCAGGCTGCTTTTATCGGCAACAGCCTGAACGGTGGCGGTGGCCACAATCCCATCGAACCGGCTAGCGTGGGCGTGCCGGTGCTGATCGGACCGAGTTACACCAACTTCCAAACCATTATCGAGGCGATGCGTGCCGAACAGGCGGTGGTGATGGTGCACTCGGTCGATGAGCTGCGCGATCGCCTAATCGGCTTGCTGCAGTCCAAAGATTTGCGCGACACCTATGGCCAGCGCGCCTATCTGTTTTACCAGCAACAACAGGGGGCCTTGAAACGCCTAATGAGTTGGATCGAAAATCTGCTCAATCAAAACCCTGTGCCCGTCGACCCGCTGCGCCAACCCACCCAACCGGAGCCGGTGGATGAGAAGAACGGAAACTCTTGAGTCGTGGCGTAATAGTTGTATTCTGGCCGCCATTGAATAGGGTTCGAAACGCATGAAGACAGTGTTAGGCTTTGCTCTGCTTGCCAACCTAGGGGCTGCAGGCCTTATCGGGCTGTTGTCGCTCTGGTGGCCGCAAGTGCAGCAGGCTGAGCCGATCGATCTAGTGTTTTTTACCGGCCTACTGTTTTGGTTCGGATCAACCCTGGTGCGTTTAAGCAGCCGACGTTTTAACAAGGGCGTACGCCCCGATCAAGTCAGTCTGACCGATCCGCAACTGGTCTTACAGGCCAACAGTCTGGCGTTGAAGTTGCTAGTGGCCGGCTGCCCCGGTCTGCTATCGGCATTGATATACACCCTACTGTTCTAATAGTTTGCAAACTTGCTGCAGTCAAAGTACTCAAAAAAATGGAGAGCCACGATGGCCACCCCCGCAAAAAACGCCTGCGCCCGTCACATCTTGGTGAAAACGCGCGCCGAAGCCGACTCGATCAAGCAACGTCTCGATCAGGGCGCCGATTTTGGTCAGCTCGCGAAACGTTTTTCGACCTGTCCATCGGGCAAGAAGGGCGGCGATTTGGGTGAGTTTAAACGCGGCACCATGGCCAAGGCTTTCGATAGCGTGGTGTTTAACAAGCCGGTTTTGGTGGTGCATGGGCCAGTTAAGACTCAGTTCGGCTTTCATCTGATCCAAACGATTTTTCGCACCTAGGGTACGCCACGGCGCCACTCTGTTCAGCGCGTCATCGACTGCCGCGCCTAAGCGGAACTGCTACTCAGGCCCGCGCTAATTGCTCTGGCGAATCATGCCGGGAATGTGAGCGGATTGTTATATGAT
The DNA here is from genome assembly GCA_047618105.1 of Granulosicoccus sp. Classification (GTDB taxonomy): domain Bacteria; phylum Pseudomonadota; class Gammaproteobacteria; order Pseudomonadales; family Natronospirillaceae; genus Reinekea. The sequence continues at coordinate 1,781 of JBLHFL010000135.1, read as the reverse complement.
AACGCCTTAGCATTTGCCCTCGAGTCGCCATGGTCATCCGCGGTCGCTACCTACACAGCCTTGTTGCCTTGTCCATGTTGCCATTGGCGATCGTTGGCACCCTGTTTGTTGGCTTTGCCTACCTGTCTCTTTTTCTGTTCCACGACAACCTGACTCGTGTATTTTTTTATCCCGGACTCACGCTCTGGGTGTTGGCATCCTTTCTGTGGTTGTTGGTGAGACACCAAGCCATAGTAATTCAAGTGCGCATAGCACCACTTTTTGCCGCACTGGCATGGATTATAACCGGCCTTTGCTCGGCTATTCCCATTGCGTCCGTAACCGGGATCAGTCCGACTAGCGCTATCTTCGAGTCGTTCAGCGCGCTCACTACGACCGGTGCCACCGTGCTGTCGAATCTGGATAGCATGCCACCCAGCTTTCTAATGTATCGCCAGTTTCTGCAATGGCTCGGCGGGCTCGGCATCGTCATCTTTGTCGTCGCGGTGCTGCCGCATCTCAATGTTGGCGGTATGAAACTGCTCAAGGCTGAGGTCCCGGGGCCGATCAAGGACGACAAGCTGGTGGCCCGAACGGTCAACACCGCCCACTATCTTTGGCTGGTCTATGGTGCGATCACTCTACTCTGTGCCTTGGCCTATTATCTGGTTGGCATGAGCTGGTTCGACGCCATCGCGCACAGCTTTTCCACCGTCTCGACTGGTGGCTTCTCGACCCACGATGCCAGCCTCGGGTTTTTTCACAGCGAGTTGGTCTACCTAGTGTCGGATCTCTTTATGCTCATGGGAGCAATTAACTTCGCGCTGCATTTTCAGCTATTCAACGCTAAGAACCCACGCCTGTATTTAGAAAACGAAGAGGTCCGCAGCTTCCTGTTGATCATCCTATCGATCGGGCTGCTGCTGTATGCCGTGCTCTTATTTTTCGGCCAGACCGAGTCTCCGCTACTCACGCTGAACCACGCCTTTTTTATCCTTATCTCCTTTATCACCAGCACCGGGTTCGGCGCCGAAGACTTCACCGACTGGCCCCTGGCGGTTCTGTTTTTACTGACAATCAGTGCCTATCTGGGCGGTTGCGCCGGCTCAACAGCAGGTGGCAGTAAAATCATCCGAATTCTTATCCTCTTAAAGCTGGTCCGCCGGGAAATCCAACGCCTGATCCACCCCCATGGGGTGTTTACCATTCGCTACCAAGGCCGGCCGGTCGACGATGCGGTCGTGCGCAATACCCTCGCCTTTATCTTCTTCGTTATTCTGTCCAGTACCAGCTTGACGCTGTTGCTGATGATGACGACCGGTCTCGATATCTGGTCCGCAGTCAGCGCGGTGAGCGCTTGCCTAAATGTATTGGGGCCGGCCTTTGGCGACGTAAGCAGCAATTTTCAGTCCGTTAATGATATTGGCCTGGTGTTGCTCTCGATCGCCATGGTTTTGGGGCGACTGGAATACTTGACGATTATCGTGCTTTTTTTGCCAAAATTTTGGCGATATTAAACCTAAGGGTTACACACAAAAACTGTGGATAACTCTCTGGATAAACTTTTGAGAACTTCCTACAGTCCACTAGGCACTAGCTGTGCAGCGATTGGGTCAATATTAAACAGCTACATTAACACCCAGAAAAATATATACATATCAATAACTTATAAAAGTTAATTTGAATATTTTGTGAGTCGTTGCCAAAATAGGACAAATTTTGACCAGACCATTCCTAGCGGTGGACAAAAATACCTTTATAGTCAATGTGAACCGCTAGTTGGCAACGACCGTTAAAAAACC
>JBLHFL010000134.1:0-6250 GCA_047618105.1 Granulosicoccus sp. | reverse complement strand
AATCGCCCCAGACTCTGCTGCACAGTCTGCGCGACTTTATGGCCGACAGTGCCGCGCTACTAAGAGACAACCCCCAGTTTGAACCGGATGCGCTCTGGCAGCCTTTTTTGTTCAGTTGTACGCGCTTTATTCGCTTGCATGATTTGGCCGACGCCGGCGACTTCTGCTGGCGCTACGGCACCGGCAGCCCAGAGCTGCGCGGTATTGAACTGATCTGTTTGAATCCCGCCCGGCTCTTGATGAGCAAACATCAGCTGGTCAATAATGTTGTCGCCTTCAGTGCCACCCTCAAGCCTTGGCCCTATAGCCAACAGCTCAACGGCCTAGCCGGTGCCATCACCCAAGAGCTGCCGTCACCCTTTCAGGCCAGCCAGTTTAAGGTCTATCTGGCCAACGATGTGTCGACCCGCTTTCGCGATCGGATCCACTTGCCGGAACGCCTGCGCCCGCTCCTAAACAGCCTGGTCGGGAACGGCAAAAACACCCTGGTGTTTTTTTCCAGCTACCAACAATTGCAGCAGGCCGCCCGACTGTTGGACACCGCCGATGCGCTGTTGGTGCAACGCGCCGACTGGACTGCGCGCGAACGCGACGCGGTGTTGGCGCAATTTCGTGCTCAACGCGGGCTCACGCTCCTCACCGTATTGGGCGGCGTCTTTGCTGAGGGCATCGACTTGCCGGGCGAACAATTGGAGCAGGTGGTCGTGATCGGTCCTGGCTTGCCGCAGGTCAATGAGGTCAACAACGCCATCCGCTTGCAGATGGACCAGCAACAGCTACCGGGGTTCGACTTCGCTTATGCCTTTCCGGGCTTGCAGAAGGTGTTACAGGCAGCCGGGCGCTGTGTGCGCACCGACACCGACCAGGGCGAGATCCTCTTGATCGACGACCGCTTCGACGCCTATGGGCAACAGGGCTGGTTACCGGTGCATTGGACGGTGAACAGTGGTCCATTGCAGGGTTGGCTCGGTTCAATCACGGCGCTTTAATCGGTGTCGGAAAAGTTAATAATGGCATCGCGCAGATTGTCGTATTCCCGCTGGGCATTGTCATCCAACGATTCCAGCACCTGCTGAGCGGCCTCTTCAATATCCGCCCAATCGTCTTCATCGAGACACTCTTCGGCAAGCGGAAACAAGACACTCTCTTCGGCATCCAGATGCAGCATCTGACGCGACAAATACAGGGTTGCCGTGCGATACAGCAGCGATACCGGTACGGCAATATCCATGGCGACCCGTTCAAAAGCCGTTCTAAGCTCTTGGGTCAGCCGCTCAAGTTCGCCGTGCTCATTCAATACCGCCTGAATTTGTTCCGGATGGGGTGGGTTTTTCTCGAGCAAGCGGGTGAACAGGATGTCTTCCACCGGATGGTGCCAACGTTCCGGCACGGTGCAGATATAATCCAATATATCCATGATTTGGCCGATATTCGGTTCAATTTCGGGGTCGTCATAGCCCTTGATCTGAGCGCGCAGGCAGTAGAGCACTTTGGCGATGCTTTTGTGATCGGCATTGAGCTTCTGGAGAATAGCTGTGCTCATAAAAACACCTGCAAATAACCGCTTAATGAAATCTGAGCATAGTTGGTCACTTTTTTTTTGCCATGATTCAGGTCAACCCGCCTCGATCGAGGTTTGATTCCGGCCCTGATCTTTTGACCGATAGAGCCCCCGGTCGGCCGCCTCGATCCATTGGCCGTGGTGCTGAAACTGGGGTAGCCATCGGGCGACCCCCAGGCTGACCGTCACCTGTAAAACCCCCGCTTCAGTTACCACCTGCAGCGCGGCAATTTTCTTGCGCAGACGCTCGGCAAACTGATAGCTATTCTGGGCGTCGGAATCGAGCAACAAGAGTGCAAATTCCTCACCACCGTAGCGGCCGGCAACGTCGGTCGCACGCGAGTTATCCCGGATCGCTTTGGACACTGCGCGAATGACATCATCACCGGCTTGGTGCCCGTAGGTGTCGTTTACAAGTTTAAAGTGGTCGATATCCAGCATGATTAGGCAGACTTCGGCCTCTTGGCGCTGCAGACGCATATATTCGGAGCTAAAGAGCGTTTCCCAATAGGCCCTATTGTAGAGTTGGGTCAACCCATCGGTGCGACTTAGTTGTGCCAGGCGTTGATTAACCAGATTCAATTCGATTTTACCGGTGGCGATATCGGTGACGTCGTAGACAATGACCGCCAGATTCTCAACCTCCCCGCTGGTGCTAATCACCGGAATAAAGGTGCAGTTTTGATACATAAATTCGGTCACGCCAGTGATCGGCCGATTATGGCGGAATTTAAACACAAAGGGCCGTTGTTCCCACGTGGTGAACGCCCTATTACGCAACTGTACGACGGTATCGGCCTTATGTTTGAACCAGTCCTGGGACACTTCAGGAAAAACCGTAAAAAGGCTTTGGTCCAGGGCCTGCGTCGAATTGATGCCGGAATTATTTTCCATAAAACCGTTCCACGCGGTAATGCGGTACTCCAAGTCGAGCACCAAAATACCAACATCGACCGTCTGCAACACCTCGATCAGCCAATGAAACTCGGTTAGGCCCTGAGGGCTTTGAGTCATCATTACTCCAGCATATACGCGACCTTGTCACGTAATACGGCAAGGCTATCGTTGCTAAATAACAACAGCAAATCGCAATTTACGAGTCGGCCTTCGAGCTTATAGGGTAATTCAATGGTCAACAGTCGCTGCCAACCCGAGGGGTTGCGACTCAATAGTTCATCGATGTTAATATGCTGCCCGAGCAGATAGGGCTGCCCTTGGGAAAAGTTAATATCGAGTTGCTCGGCTAAGCCCTTTAGGCACGCACCAATTAGAATATTGGAAATATCCATCAGCAACTCCAGTTCAATCTGCTCGGTAATTTCACCTTCGAAATGAGTCAATTCGGCCATATCGGTAAAGCTGGCGTCATTGAAAATCAACAAGGCCTCGCCGGCGATTTTCGAGCCGGTAAAGCCCTGACACACCGCGCTGACCGAATGGTTTCCCTGGACCGATGACAGTGCCATGCTCAGCTCCGAACGCTCCAGCAAGTTGACCGATGGGATCGGCATAATCACAAAGGTGTCGAGCAGGCGCGCCAATAGATCGGCGGCGCGGCCAACTGCGATATTGCTGAGCTCGCGCAAACTGTCGCGCAGATCTTCGTCTAAAACATCGCTGTCCAATGCTGGGCCCTTATTCTGAATAGATGCCGAAGTCGCTCAATATCTGGCTGAGCTGTTCGGGGTTAAGTGGTTTCTTGATAAAGGCCAAGGCACCCAAACGCATCACGCGCGCGGTGGCTTCCGGCTGAATATCGCCAGAAATAACAATCACCATGGCGGGTAGGTCGCGAGCCTTGATGGCTTCCAAGACACCAAAGCCATCCATCACCGGCATGGTTAAATCGAGTAACACAACGTCGCCTAGGCCCTGCTCTATTTTTTCCAGCGCCTCGATGCCATTGCCGGCCTGAGAGATGTCAACCGGCCAGTTTTTTGGCAAAGCACGGATCACCTGCTTGCGCGCAAAACCGGAGTCGTCAACTATTAATAAGGGTAACGACATGGGAGCTCCAATTAGTCATTACCCTTAACTAAAGACAATTGGGCACCTTTGTGCCACTTTTTGGGGGGGAGGATTCTGCCTTGGGGCAGGCACGGCGAACGGCGAACGGCCCCCGGGACGGGGGCATTCAAGGATCGAACGGTAGCAATTCTAGCGGGAAATTAACGCGGTATGGTGGCCGGGTTTTGCACCGAGGTCCGGGCTCAAAACCACCTGGGCCGGGTCCAGTCTTAGTGTGCCGACTCCCAAGACGGGCCACTATCAATATCGACGATCAGTGGCACATCCAGATTGGCACAGTGCTGCATACGAAACCGGACCCCGGCTACCAGGGCCGCCTGATCCTCTTGATGCACTTCGAATACCAATTCATCGTGCACCTGCATAATCATTTTCGCGCGCAAACGACTGGCCGCTAACCAATTACCGACATCGACCATGGCCATCTTAATGATATCGGCCGCGGTACCCTGCATCGGTGCATTAATGGCGGTGCGTTCAGCGCCCTTGCGCACCATCTGATTGGACGACTGCAGGCCCGGCAAATAGAGCCGGCGGCCAAAGACCGTTTCGACATAGCCGGTTTCGGCGGCTTCGGCACGGGTTTCATCCATATAACGCCGCACCCCGGGATAGCGCTCAAAGTAGGCATCGACATAGGCCTTGGCCTCGGTTCGACTGATGCCCAACTGTTTGGCGAGGCCAAAGGCGGACATACCATAAATCAAACCGAAGTTGATCGCCTTGGCCGAGCGGCGTTGCTCGGTGGTGACCTCGCTTTCCGGGACGCCCATGACATCAGCCGCGGTGGCACGGTGGATATCCTTACCCTCTTGGAACGCGGCAATCAGATTCGCATCCTGACTGAGGTGAGTCATGATCCGTAATTCAATTTGCGAATAGTCAGCCGCGACGATCTGATAATTTAGCGGTGCGATAAAGGCCTTACGAATCGAGCGGCCCTCATCGGTGCGCACAGGAATATTTTGCAAATTGGGATCGTTAGAACTTAATCGGCCGGTTTGCGCACCGGTCTGGTTATAGGTGGTGTGCAGCCGGTAGTTTGCCCGAGCATCGGCTTGCGCCAAGATGGGTAACGGGTCGGTATAGGTACCCACCAGCTTACGCAAATGGCGCGACTGCAAGATCAGCCTGGGCAGTTCATAGTCTTCGGCTAAATCACTGAGCACCTCTTCATTGGTCGACGGCGCGCCATTGGCGGTCTTAACCAACACCGGCAACCCCATCTTTTCGAACAGGATTTCGGCCAACTGCTTGGGCGAGTCGACGTTAAAGGTGGTGCCCGCTATATTGTGCGCCTGCTGCTCGATGGTCGCCAAACGGGCCTTAAACTGCACGCTGAGATCGTTGATAAAATCCATATCGAGCACTACGCCGTTGCGCTCGATTAGCGCCAGAGCCGACGACAGCGGGCGTTCAATCTGATCATAGACCCGGGTCAGGTTGCGACTGGCCAAGCCCTGTTCGAAGCGCGCGCCAAGGCGCAACAGCAAATCACAGCGTTCGGCCCACCAGGGGCCGATGACATCAGCCTTGACGGCGCTCGCTGCCAACTGCCGTTTGCCGGCGCTGCCCAAGAAATCTTCAATGGTCTGCGGCGCCTGCTGTAAATAACAGATCGCCAGATTGTCGATCGACAAATTGGCAAAGTGGTTGCTCAGACTCTTATCGCGTTTGAGCGTGCTGTCGTAGACAAAGGCCATCAGCTGAACATCCTTCGCCAGCCGCGCTGGGGTCCAGCCCAGGGTGTGAAACCAATGATGATCGGCCTTGATATCGAAGCCGGTTTTAACAATTGCATGAGCCGACCAGAGTGGCGCCAACTGAGCCAGCACCTCGGCCGCCGGCAGCGCCGGCTGGTCTTCGGCACTGAACGGCAGATACCAGGCGCGGCCCGGTTCGGTGGCCAGCGCCAAACCAATCCAAACCGGATCCCGATAGTGGCCCTTGGCCAGAACCGGCAAATAAGCCAGCTGGTGAGTCTGCTCGGCCGAGGCGATAATGGCCGCCAGCTCGTCGAGGTGTTCCACCACCCGATAGTCGCATGCGCTGGGCACGACGAGCTCGGGTAACACGGCCGACACCGGCTCCGGCCGAGCGCTCGCAGTCGGGCTGGCGGTCGGGCTGGCGCCATCGGTCAGATCGCGAATCCAGGAGCGAAACTGAAACTGTTCAAACAGAGCCAACAGCGCGTCCTTATCCGCGGCCTCGGTCTGATATTCCTGCACCCCTAGGTCGAGCGCAACATCGAGTTTAATGGTCGCCAGCTGATAACTCATATAGGCCGACTCGCGGTGCTCGGCTAACTTGGCGGCCATATTTTTAGCACCGCGGAAGGTCAGGCCAGCGATTTCGTCCAAGCGGCCATAGATATCGTCAAGCCCACCCAGGCCTTGAATCAGAGCTAGGGCGGTCTTTTCGCCCACGCCGGGCACGCCGGGAATGTTGTCGACCTTATCACCCATCAGGGCCAGGTAATCGATCATCCGCTCCGGGCCGAAACCGTATTTTTTGCCGACGCCGGCGACATCCAGGTATTCGTTGTTCATGGTATTGATCAGCGAAACATGCGCGCTGACCAGCTGTGCCATGTCCTTATCGCCGGTGCTGATGACGCAATCGCGACCCTGTTGCGTGGCCTGCTCGGCCAGGGTGCCGATC
>JBLHFL010000133.1:0-6256 GCA_047618105.1 Granulosicoccus sp. | reverse complement strand
GATAACTTCATGGCCGTGTTGGTCGATCAGTGCAGCAGTATTGGTAGTTCGCTCGTTTTCGTCAGCCATGACCTAAATTTAGTACCCTACTTCGATACATCCTTTGCACTGCAAACATCTCCAACAGGTAGCGACCTATGAATTGGATTCATCTAGCCTTAAAAAGTCTATGGAATCGAAAAACAACAGCACTGCTGACATTACTTATGGTATCGATAAGCGTTTGCCTGTTATTAAGTGTCGACCGCATTCGCAGCGATACCCGAAACAGTTTTTCCAATACGCTATCCGGTTCTGACCTACTCGTAGGTGCTCGCACCGGCAGTTTGAATTTATTGCTCTATTCAGTATTTCGCATGGGCAATGCGACCAATAATATCAGTTGGCTCAGCTATCAAGAATTAAAAAGCCATCCAGACATTGCTTGGACCATTCCAATCTCGCTGGGTGATTCGCATCGCGGTTATCGAGTGATTGGCACCAATGACGATTATTTGCTGCACTACCAATATGGCCGCCAGCGTGCCATCGAAGTGCAACAGGGCGTTTGGTTTAATGATGTCTTCGAAGTGGTTCTGGGGGCCGAAGTTGCCAGCCAGTTAGACTACAATATTGGCGATAACATCGTCGTTGGCCACGGCACGGGCAGTACCTCCTTCGAAAAACATGATGATAGACCGTTCAAGGTGGTGGGCATACTCGCCCCGACGGGCACGCCTGTCGATAAGTCATTGCATATACCGTTGGAAGGTATAACCGCGTTGCATGTCGATTGGCAATCAGGGGTGAAACGCCAGGGTAAGGCTACCAGTGTTGCTGACACCTTGGCGATGGACCTCGAGCCCGAGGCAATCACGGTTTTCTTGCTTGGCATGACGTCCCGGTTAAAGGTGTTTTCGTTTCAACGCTTGGTCAACGATTTCAGTTCAGAACCCCTGCTCGCGGTCATTCCTGGCGCTGCGTTACAAGAACTTTGGCAGCTCATTGCGATCGCCGAAAATGCCTTGCTAGCGGTTTCGATTATGGTGATTATTACCGGTTTAATTGGCATGGTCACCGTTATTATTGCCACCTTGAACGAGCGACGCCGGGAGATTGCGATCTTCCGCGCCTTAGGCGCGAGGCGCGAAACATTGCTTGGGTTGCTGATGATTGAGTCGGGCTTTTACGGTGTGGTGGGTCTCATTACGGGCTACATCTTGCACATTGTTATGATGTTGTTGGCCAATGCCTATGTGCAATCTCACTATGGCATTGCGCTAACGGTGGGTTGGCCGAATGAAAGCATGATATACATTTTACTCGGTTTTCTGTTGACCGCTACGGTACTCGGTGTTTTGCCCGGTTATCGCGCCTATCGACAATCGCTCAGCGATGGGCTCAGCGCTAACCTTTAAAAACCAACTCTTACTAAGGAAGCAGAATGTTTAAGAAATTGCATAAGTTGAGTGTTGTCACATTGTGCCTTTTAGCAATAACGGCCCTTACTATCGGTGTCGCCGTCGCTAAACAACAGGACTATATTCCGGTCAGTTGGGAGCAACTTATTCCTGCCGACTATGATTTGGAAGCGCTGCAAAATAACCTGATCGAGCAATACGATAGCGAGATTCTGCAAAGTGGCGGTGCCGAAGCCGATGCGCTGTATGCCCAATTACAGTTCTTGCAAGACAATGCACCCGTGACCAAGGAATACAATGAAACGCGGATTAAGATCCCCGGTTTCGTGGTGCCATTGGAGTTTGACGGCGACAAAATAACCCACTTTTTGTTAGTGCCTTACTATGGTGCCTGTATTCACAGCCCGCCACCGCCACCCAATCAGATTGTCTATGTTATTTTGCAGGAGGGTGTGCAGATTGATGACATATACTACCCAGTCTATGTCAACGGGCTGATGCGGGTTGAAGGCATGGACTCGGAGCTGGGTGCCGCCGGGTATACCCTGTATGGGGACTCGGTCGAGCCCTACATCTAATCGACTAGAAGGCCAGGGTGAGGGGCATAGAACCTTGCCTGACCACAACCGTTCAAGTTCGAGTCTCGCCCCAATCTTCCAATTCCAGTCACTTGACGTAAACCCAACCTGCCTATTCCATGATTACTGTTGCTAAAAAAGCAACAGAACGCTATTGCTGTAGCGTTGTTCTTAAACATTGTTTGGTCGAGAATGAGATCAACAGGCTGTTTGGGGTATCAACAGCGCACATCAGCGGAGGCAATACCAGATGAGTCAACAAACAATAGGTGTTATAGGCCTGGGCAACATGGGCAACGGTATGTGCCAGACACTGCTGCGTAACGGTTTCAAGGTTTACGGGACCGATCTGGGTCTGGCCCAACAGGCCTCGGCGCGCGCGCTGGGTGTGGCGGTGGTCGAGAGCATTGCCGCCCTGTGCGAGCAGGTCGATGTGATTCTGCTGTCACTTCCGGCCGCTAAGCATGTGCAAGAGGTGTTGTTGGGTGAACAGGGTGTGCTGAACTGTGCCCAAGCCCATACCCTGGTGATTGATACCTCGACCTCTGAGCCCGATGTCACCCGGTCCCTGGCTAAAAGCCTGGCCGAGCGAGGTCTGGCGCTACTCGATGCACCGGTCAGTGGTGGCCCCGCCGGTGCCGCAGGCGGCACCATGGTAATGCTAGTGGGTGGCGTTGAGGCCGATCTGGTGCGCGCTCAACCCTTTCTCGATGCGCTGAGCTCAAAGGTGGTCCACCTCGGTCCGTCGGGCAACGGTCATGCGGCCAAGCTGATCAATAACCTGCTCTGTGCCGCCCACCTGGTCAGTACCGCCGAAGCCGTCGCGCTCGGGCGCAAGGCGGGGCTGGATCCCGCGGCCTTATTGGACGGCCTAAACGCCGGCTCCGGTCGCAGTGCCATCAGCGAGGTCAATTTTCCGCGCTGGATCCTCAACGAGGGCTTCGATTCTGGCTTTACCATGCAACTGATGCGCAAAGATCTGCGCTTGGCGCTGGAACTGATTGAACAAACTGGCTTGCAGCTGCCCCTAGCCCAATTGGTTGGTGCGCAGTGGGCGGCCAGCGAGGCGACTCTTGCGGATCAGGATGACTTCAACTGCATTGTTAAAACCGTCGCGACAGGGGATCTGCTATGAGTATTGTGCTGACACACTCTGGCCGCGCAGAAGTAGCGGCCTTGCTGGCCACGTTTTTTAGCATCGACGCTGAATTTGGCAGTTGGATTGGCGGTGAACTGGTGCCGGGTACGGGTGCGTCCATCAACCTGATCAATCCCGCGACCGCTGAGGTGTTTTTGACCTATAAGGATGCCGGGGATTCGGTGGTCGAAGCTGCGGCCGAGGCGGCGACGAAAGCCCAAATTATCTGGTGGGGCCTGGCGGCCAGCGCGCGCGCGCGCCTGATGTGGAGCTGCAGTGTGCAGGTGCGCGCGGCCATGGAACAGCTGGCCCAGCTGGAATCGATCTCGGCCGGCAAGCCGGTGCGCGATTGCCGAGTTGAGGTCACCAAGGTGGCGGAAATGTTTGAATACTACGCCGGCTGGTGCGACAAGCTGACCGGCCAGGTGATTGCCGTGCCGACCAGTCATCTGAACTATACCCGTCACGAACCCTATGGCGTGGTCACCCAGATCACCCCCTGGAACGCCCCGGTCTTTACCGCCGGTTGGCAAATTGCCCCGGCAATCTGTGCCGGCAATGCCGTCATGCTTAAGCCCTCTGAATTGACCCCGCTCACGTCGACGGTGCTGGCCAAGCTCATTGAGGATGCCGGCGTGCCATCCGGTCTGGTCAATGTCATTAATGGTTATGGCCAGACCACCGGTGCGGCGGCGATCGCCCACCGCGCCACGGCCAAGGTAATTTTTGTCGGCTCACCCAAAACCGGTGCGGCCATCGCCGGTGCCGCAGCACTGCGGGTGATCCCCTGCGTGCTCGAACTGGGCGGTAAGTCGGCCAATATAGTCTTCGCCGATGCCGACATCGACCGGGCCGTGGTCGGTGCCCAAGCGGCGGCGTTTGCCGCAGCCGGGCAGAGCTGTGTATCGGGCTCGCGCCTGCTGGTGCAGCGCAGCATCTACAGCCAGGTGGTCGAGCGGGTGGCCAATGCCGCCCGTAAGTTAGAGGTCGGGCTGCCCTGGTCAGAACAGACCCTTATTGGGCCGATCAATAATGAGACCCAGTTTAGGCATGTAGAATCACTGGTCGCTGATGGGGTTCGAGCCGGGGCGGTGATTGCGGCCGGTGGCCAGCGTGCTCAGGTTGCAGGTGGTCAGAACGGTTACTTTTTCCAACCTACTGTCTTGGCCGATGTCGACAACCGCATGCGCGTCGCCCAGGAAGAAATTTTTGGTCCGGTGCTGTCGGTGATCCCCTTTGATGATGAAGACGATGCCATTGGTATCGCCAATGACAGCCGGTTCGGCCTCGGCGGTGCCGTGTGGACCGCCGATGTGGGCCGGGCCCATCGTCTGGCCGCCCAGGTCAACGCCGGCACCTTTTGGGTTAACTGCTATAAGGCGATCAATGTGATGTCGCCCTTTGGAGGCTTTGGCCAAAGCGGCTATGGCCGCTCCAGTGGCTATGAAGGGCTGCTGGAATACACTCGAACCAAGAGTGTGTGGGTCGAGACCGCCCGGGACCCAGCGACACAATTTGGCTATTCGGTCGAATGATCGATCCATGTGTGGCCTGCGTCTGCTGCGAGTTCTTGGGCCGCCCGATCTTGGGGTACTGTGGTTTTTAACTGTGGTTTTAACTGTGAATTGTCACTGTGAATTGTCACTGCGGTTTGATAGGTTGGTTTGGTTAAGGGTGAGGTTTGAACATGACGGACTACCATAGAGCAGTCGACTTGGCACAACTGTGGCAAACCATTCGGGCCGAAGCGACCCGTGACGCGGGCCAATTTCCGCTACTGAGGGATTTTTATCGGCGCAATATTCTCCAGCACGAGAACTTTGGCCAGGCCTTGGCCTATATTTTAGCCGCTAAATTGTCCGATGCTGAGGCGCAAATCGGTCAATGGCACTTGTTAGTACTCGACCTAATGGCAGATCACCCTGATATTGAAATGGCCGCCCTAAAAGACCTGTCCTGTCAGCTGCAAAGCAATGCTTCGGTTAAAGATCACTATACGCCATTGCTGCATTTTGGCGGCTATCAAGCGCTGCAGTCTTATCGCCTGGCTCACGCCTATTGGCAGCAGGGCGATCGCCCGCTGGCCAGCTATATTCAGGGCCGAGTGGTCACCCTCTACGGCGTCGATATTCATCCGGCGGCGCAGGTCGGCGCGGGTATCTTTATCGACCATGCGGTGGGCATCGTGGTCGGTGAGACGGCGGTGATCGAAGATGATGTCACGATCTTCCAATGCGTCACGCTCGGCGGCACCGGTAAGGGCTCGGGCGACCGTCATCCCAAGGTACGCCAGGGCGCCTTTATCGGCTCCGGCGCACTCATCCTCGGCAATATTGAAATTGGCGCCGGCGCCAAGGTGGGGGCAGGGGCGATTGTGGTTAAATCGGTAGCAGCGCACCAGACGGTTATTGGCAGCGTGGCTCAGGCCCATTCGAAAAAATTAGACACCCAGGGGAACACAGCATGAAAAATCATCTCGGTATTGATCATCCATTAGTGGCCGTACGCGATATGGATAAGGCCTGCCAGGACTTTGAACGCTTGGGGTTTTTTATCAATCCGCGCCATCATCATCCCTGGGGCACCGATAACCATTTGCTGATGTTCCCGGAGAATTTCATCGAGGTCATCAGTGTGTACGACCCCACCAAGCTGGACCTCACCAACGAGAAGGGTTTCGCGTTTGGGCGTTTTATCAGCAATTCCATGGCCCGCCGGGAAGGTATTTCCTTGGTGGCCTTACACAGTGAAGACGCCCGCGCCGACCATCAGTTGATGGCCGAGCGTGGCGTTGATAACCAGGGCATAGTCGACTTCCGCCGAGTGGCTCATCGACCCGATGGCAGCGAAGAAGAGGCCGTGGTGTCGCTGGTGATGTTGATTAATGAACAGGTCCCGGCTATTTCCCATTTTTTCTGCCATCAGCATAAGCCCCATCTGGTGTGGGTCAAAGAATGGATGACCCATGCCAATGGCGCCAATGGCATTACCGGCGTGAGCTATATTGCGCCGGCACCTGAAGCCTTGGCCGAGCGCTTTATCGGCATCTATGGCGCGGACGCGGTGACGCTTGAAGAAGGCTATTTAACCGTGCACACGGATCGCGGCATATTCGAGGTCCTTTCCCGAGCGAAGGCGCA
>JBLHFL010000132.1:0-6266 GCA_047618105.1 Granulosicoccus sp. | reverse complement strand
TAAATTTCACTCGTTGGTTTGCCTTACTAAGGCGCTAAGCGCTCATGGCCGCAAGACCAACACAGCTCAAACGCGCCACCATTCTGTTCGCCGCACGCACCACAAAACCACTCCTCCACCTCCATGGCGGTAGCTTCCTCAATCAGCCGCTGAGCCGCGTCGCGATCCCATTCGTCCACTAGCCAGAGCTGCGGCCAAACATCGATCGGTGATAACTCACCGGCCCCGCCGGCGGCAAATTCATTACGCAGGCTGGTCTCGATGCGCTGCAGGCGCAGACTGTTTTGGACATTGACCACCTGGTACAGGTTGGGATGGGAGTAGATCGGCTCGGGTTTCTGGCGCGGCTGGACATTCATGGGCATCAGTACCGGTAGGATGTAGTGAAAAAGGCCGTCATGCCCAAGATCGAAGTTGTCTGGATCGCAGTCGAACCCTCGACCATCTGGCTCGAGCCCTCGCCGTAATTGCCCATTAGGCCTAAGGAAATGGCCGAACCCTCGTTAAAACGGGTAATGCTACTGGTTACGCCATAGATATCGACATGCTCTTCTTGGCCCGATCGGTTTCGATCCACTTCCGGCGTGCTGGCGAAGGCGGTATAGAGCCCAGTACGAAGCGCCCATTGCGGCGCCCAATACCATTCCACGCCCACGGCTCCATCGAGAGTGGGCTCTCGGCCGGTGAAACCACCAATGGCGGCAGAGCTCGTGCTATAGATCGCATCGGCACTGACCAACAACACACTACTCGGGAACCAGGCAACACCGGTGCGCACTTGCCATGGGTAAGTTCGGGTATCCTGATAAGTATTAATTTCCGGCACCTGCTCCGTTAAACAGCCAACGGCAGTGCTATCGGTCACACATCGGGCCAGCTGCCGAGTTTCGGTGGCGTTGACTAGGAATGTCTTATCGACCATCAGACCCAGCGACCAATTCGGCAGCGGCGACCATTGAATACCCAGTTTGGGGCGGACACCCTGCTCGCTCAGTTTGCGATAATAGTTAACCCATTGGGTATCGCGATTATCTGGGTCGGTGGGGCTGTATTTGATAAACTGGTTATTAACAAATTCGGCCCGCCGGTAATGGAAATGCAGCGATAAACCGATCGATAGATCATCGTTGAGTTTTTTGGCGGCCGTTGGACCCACATTGTAGACAGTATCGAGATTGCTGATATTGAGGATCAAACTTTCTATATTGCCGAACGCGAGGAAGTCTTGGTCCTGATTTTCCTGCGCCGAATCGACGATCGACGAGGAGAAGCCAACCATCCAACCGCCCAAAGGCTGCACCACGCCAAAGAAATTGGGCAAGACCTGGAAGCTGTTGCGATTGTAATCGAACTCACCGGCCAGGGCGTCCTGATAGGTAATATCGAGCGATTGCACGGTGTTGACGTTGGCCGAAATATTGGCGCTGCGACTGTAGGCAATGCCGGCCGGGTTGTAGTACATACCGGCCGGATCATCGGAAATACCAGCATAGGCGCCCGCCATGCCTAGAGCACGATCGCCGACCACCTGATTGATATTGTGATTCGGATTTGCGAACAGACTGAGCGGTGCAATACAGAGCGCCAACAGCGCTAGCACTTGACGAGTCATAGAAGTCCTTCCTAGGGCTGACCGAAACATAGGGTTCAAGGATTAAGAGCCTTAAATCTGTCCACCAGTAGAGCATAATCGAGGTCATTAAGGCCATGGGTGGTTTTAACGACCTCGATTTTGTCTAGCCGATCCACAAAGGATGGATGGGTTTGCGCCACCTGAGCCAGGTCACTGCCGGCTGAGTGACTGACGCGCGCCAGAAAATCAGAATAGGCATCCGGGTTATAACCGGCCTGGACCATGATAAAAAGGCCAATTTCATCGGCGCTGAACTCGTCTTCCTGCTGTAGGCCATCTGCCTGCAAAATACTCAAGGCCGCATCAGTCGCCTGGTCCAGCGCCACACGAAAGGCATCACTGGCACCGGAGGCGAGCTGAGAGAGCGTTGCGCCGGAGCCCAGCCCACGAATATTGAGCGCCTTGACGATGTGCTTTTCTCGTACATGGGCAATTTCATGGGCTAGGACACCGGCCAATTCGGCCTCGTTGCGCATCAAAGCCAGGGTGCCAGAAGTCAGAAAAATATAACCGCCCGGCATCGCGTAGGCGTTAATAGTCGGCGAATCGACCACCCGAAATCGAAAAACGAGTTCGCTGCGACCGGAATATTGCGCCAGATAGCCGCCTAAGGTACTGACGTAACGTTGCAGTTCGTTGTTTTCGACAGCATCGACGACACCCAAGTAGCGTGCGGCAACTTCGCGGCCGAAGCGAATTTCGGCGTCCACATCGGCGGCATTGTCGGCGGCCTTAATAAGATCGGAGACGCGCGCGCGAAAATCGCCATCCGTTGACACTGTGGTGCAGGCCGAAACCAACAGCAGCGGCAGCAGCAAGGCCACTGTGTGCCAGAAGTTAGAGTTCAAAATGACTTAGCCTCCGGTAACGTTTTATTTTTATTTTTATTTTATTGCATTGAATCAGCTGTGTAATATGGCTTTTTGCCGTCACCGGCCTGAGCGGCATTTAGCCGTGCTCAATATCGATCACAATCTTGCTGCTAAAGAGCGAGTCCCTAATATCGATAGGACGTGGTAAAAAATGCTGTGCCCCCGATGATGGTGGTTGTCTGTAACAGCGATGAAACGGTCGGAAAAAGCTGACTTTGACCCTGTCCGTAATTGATCAGAGTGCCGAGTGAAATAGACGAGCCTTGATTAAAACGGGTAATGCTCATAGTGGCACCGATCAAGTCGACGTGGTTGGATTGATTGATTGAGCCCAGGGCCAGCTCGGGCGTATTGGCATTGGCCGTGTAAAGCCCCGAGCGCAGAGCCCATTGCGGCGACCAATACCATTCCACGCCAAGCGCGCCATCGACCGTCGACAATAGTGCGCTTGCACCGGAGGAATCATAGGTCGGGCTGTTATAGATCAGATCGGCACTGACCAGCAGGACATTGGACGGAAACCAGGCACCGCCCATGCGCACCTGCCAAGGGTAATCGCGTTCAAACGCGGTTTCGGTAATGCTTGGGTCACTTTGTACTTGGCAGCCTATGCCGGTCAAATCCGTGCCACAAGCGGTCACTTGACTGCTTAGGTCGCCACTGATTAGAAAGGTTTTGTCGGCACTTAGGCCAAAGGACAGCGACTGCATTGGTGACCAGATAATGCCTAACTTGGGTCTAACGCCAACTTCTTTGATTTCAGCGTAGCTATTATTCCAGGATATATTGTTACCTGATGCGGCAGAGAACTTAATGTGTTGATTCGAAATCGACTCCGCCGAACGATAATGCAGATGCATACTGAGGCCAACGGCCAGATTATTATCCAGGACCCGTGCGACACTCGGTCCGACATTGTAAGTTGTATCAATGCGATCGAAATTAAAGACAAATTTGTCGACATTAATGGCCGCCAAATCGCTAAAGGTCTGACTCTGTTTTTCTCGCACCGAGTCGACGATGGTTGACGAAAAACCGACCGTATAGTTACCGAGCGGCTGAATAACCCCGAAGAAGTTGGGCAACACCTGGAAGCTATCGCGCACATAGTCGAACTCACCGGCCACAACATCATCATAGGTAATGGCATAGCTTTGCAGCGTGTTCACGTTAGCGGAAATGTTCGCGCTACTGGAATAGGCAATGCCAGCCGGATTGTAATACATACCGGATGGATCATCCGACACCGCGGTGTAAGCCCCGGCCATGCCGATGGCTCGATCGCCGACAATCTGATTGATGTTACGCCCGGCATCGGCGTACAAGTAGGGTGCCATCCCCAAAAACAGCCAGACTGCGGCGCCATACCTAAACATAAAGATCCCTTAGCGTTTAAATGTCAGAAATCTGTCTTCGACGACAGCATATTGTAGATTATCCAGACCGTTGGCCTCGCGCAGTCCTTGCAATCGACTCAGTCGAGTCGGTATGTCCGGGTGCGTGCGACTCACCTCTTGGGTTAACAGCTGTTGGTCTTGATCAATGCGAGCTAAAAAATTGAGATAAGCTTGGGACTCGTACCCGCCTTGCACCAAGATATAAAAAGCCAGCTCATCGGCATCGAATTCATCCTCCTGCTGCAGGCCATCGTCGGTTAATATCGCCAAGGCCGCCTGCGATGCTTGGGTCAAGGCAACGCGAAAGGCATCATTACCGCCTGCGGTGAGTTGCCCCAAGGCGGCGCCGGTCGAGACACCACGAATATCCAATGCCTTAACGATATGCTTTTCTCGGACATGGGCAATTTCGTGTGCCAAGACACCCGCCAGTTCGGCTTCATTACGCATGGCTGCGACCGCTGCCGAAGTGACAAAGATGTAGCCTCCGGGCAGGGCATAGGCATTAATTTCGGCAGATTGGATAACTAAAAAGTGAAAGTCTATCTCGTCGCGACCGGCAAACTGGACTAGGTAGGCACCAACCTGATTCACATAGCGCTGCAGCTCCTGGTCTAACACGCCATCGTAACCGCCCAGCAAGCGAGCAGCGACCTGACGACCAAAGCGCACTTCGGCCTCGACATCGACTTGCGCATCTGCTGATTTGTCCAGTGCGGACAAGCGCACTCTGAAGTCTTGGTCCATGCTCACGCAACCTGCCAGCCCAAGTGCGGCCAATACCAGCACAACCTGCCAGCCTAAGGTCCTCATTCGCCGTTTTCGCGCACGATGGCATCGGCAAATTCTATTATTTCTTCTCCAGGGACACTTATCGCTTCCATCTCGACCAGTTCACTGTAATCAGACACGCCGTCATCGGTGCTCGCATCCGACTCGGTGAGGCCTCGGGTTGCGCCTGCAGTTGACACTTCCGAGGCACGGCTGCGCGTTTGCCCGGCGATATTGACCGCATCCGAGCCAATCACACTGACCTTGTCCAAGGGTGGCTCGCCCTTGACCAGCAGAGAAGACACCCAACCGGTTTGATCATCGAATTGCACCAGAAACCAGCGCTTCTGCTGTTCGATCAATACCAGCTCGGTGCCCTTCTCGACGCTCACTAGTATGTCGGCATTAAATTTAGGCGCCGCTAACAAAGAGGCCTTGGCGCTGTGCACATAGAGCGAGTCGGCCGCTATCATGGGGCTCATTGCCAAAGCGGCGAATAACCAAACCAGCGGTTGTTTCTTCATAATAAGGCGCACCTCAATTCATTTTGAGTCGAAAGTATAGACACCATCCCAGTGTTCAGGAAGCGAATTGACTTTAAAGTTGGCAATCCTCTCTAAATAGAGGTCCCGTAGCTTTTCAAACGGCAGTAAGCCATAGAGCGATTCTGCTTCAGGCCAGTTCCCGGCCTGATAGGCCGCAAAGGCCGCCTGTCCGTTTGACGCAACATCCAGGTGATACTGGAAGTTGTCAGGGTCTTCTTGCTGATTCGGCAGCGGCAAATAGATCGGCACGGGTTGCTGCTTGCCCTTCACACGGACGTGATCCAGGATCAGACAGGGCCTATCGGTTTGCAGGCTCAGACGAGTCGACTCGCTAATGACCAACGGCACGCCATAGGCTTTAGTGATGCCCTCCATGCGTGAGGCCAAATTCACCGCATCGCCGATGACGGTGTAGTCGAGTTTGCGATCCGATCCTATGTTGCCTAGAATTACTCGGCCAGTATTGATGCCGATGCCGATTTCGATCGGCGGCAACTGCTTTTCGGCTAACAGCTTATTAACCACGACAATCTGCACCAGCATATCCAAAGCAGCCTTAACCGCCAAATCGGCATGGTTGCTCACCTGAATTGGCGCGCCCCAAAAAGCCATCATGGCATCGCCAATAAACTTGTCCAGGGTGCCACTGTTATTAAAGATGACCTCACTCATTTCACTAAAATGGCAATTCAACAGCCGAACGACATCGACAGCCGGCAAAGTCTCTGAGAAATTGGTAAAACCGCGAATATCTGAAAACAGAATCGACAGCTCCTCTTCAACCCCGTCTCCCGCGTGCAAGATATCATCTGACTGGGCCATGGCCTGATCGAGCATGGCTGCGGAGACATATTGGGACAGCATGCGCTTAACCCGTTTCTTAGTTGCGCCCTCGGTAAAGCTTAAATAGGTAAAAGAGGAACCGGTTGTGAGCAACAACGCCAATACGGGCAGGGAAAAAACCATAACCCAGTTTTGTTCCAGGGCCCATCCGGTGACGAACCACCAGGCCAGCGGTAGGGCCGACAACAGGGCGATCTTTAACGAG
>JBLHFL010000131.1:0-6390 GCA_047618105.1 Granulosicoccus sp. | reverse complement strand
AGGTGAAGGCATACTCTATTATAGCGTAATAATCCTGATGCTGGTCGAAGGAACAGTCTGGAAAGTGCGCTTGATTGGGTGCATCGGGCCAGTAACCCGGTTCGAAACAAAAGGCGCCGTGCGGCTGATAGTGGCGGTCCTGATCGAAGGCCGTGCCGCCGAGGAAATTGCCGCTGTAAAATTGCAGGCCGGGCAGGGTAGATGAGCAGGTTAGGGTGCG
This sequence comes from Granulosicoccus sp., assembly GCA_047618105.1. Classification (GTDB taxonomy): domain Bacteria; phylum Pseudomonadota; class Gammaproteobacteria; order Pseudomonadales; family Natronospirillaceae; genus Reinekea. The sequence continues at coordinate 6,170 of JBLHFL010000131.1, read as the reverse complement.
CCCCGTTTGACTCGATCGTGCCGCCGCCAGGGGTTTCAGCTGCTGATCGTCGGCAAAACAGAAGCAGTGGTCGTAGCCTCCGGCGCGGCGCAGGTGGGCATCCACCAGGGGGCTCAGCTCGGCCTGAATGGTACGCCACTGTTGCAGATTGAACACCGTGTCGGCCACGTCGACGATCTCGCCGGTCGGCAAGGCTTGCTCATCGGACTCGAGAAATTGCGTCGCATGGATCTGAAACTCATGCGCCGCCAAGGACCCTGCCAGGCGGCCATTGAGATTAAAGTAGGCATGATTGCTCAGGTTGAGAATGGTCGGACGGTCGGTTTGGGCGCTGTATTGGAAACAGACCCGATTGTCCTCGGTCAGGGTGATGCGCACCTGGACGTCGACATTGCCCGGATAACCGGCGCTGCCATGGGCTGAATGATGGCTAAAGGTCAGGGTCGGCAGGGTTGCGTCCGTCAGGCTGATCTGGCTGTCCCAGAGCTGCTCGGAAAAGCCCTGCTCGCCGCCATGGATATGGTGCGGGGGCAGGTTGGTATCCAGCTGCACGGTGCCCTCGGACAAGGCAAAGCGGCCCTGACCAATACGATTGGCAAAGCGGCCCAGCGTACAGCCTAGGTAGGCCCGCTGAGCGATCAGCGCGGCAAGGGTGTCGCAGCCGAGCACCAGGCTGGGCTCGTCGTCGGCCCAGGTAAAGCCGATCCAGGCCGCGCCTAAGTTGGTGAAGGTCGCTTCCGCGCCGGCCTTATTGCGCAGCCGGTATTGTTTGATCACGCGGCCATCGGCAAGCGTGCCGAAAACCACTTCCGAAATACCCGCGGTCATGTCAATCTCACAAGGTTGTGAAGTAATCCACTATTGTGCCACAAAAGCGCCGTCCACCGCTTGGCATATATAGACCGTTTCATGCAGGCCAAAGGCTGCGTGATAGTGATCGGCAACGTGTTCGATGATCTGCCCGGTCTGACTCTTATGCACCAGCGCCACCACGCAGCCGCCGAATCCGCCCCCGGTCATGCGCACGCCGCCCATGCCGGGGCTGAGCCGTTCCTGGATTAGCGCGACCAGACCGTCGATGGCGGGTACGGTGATTTCGAAGTCGTCGCGCATCGAGTTGTGCGAGGCTTGCATCAGTTCGCCGAGGCTGGCCCAGTCGCGGTTGGCCAGAGTGCTGGCGGCGAGTAGGGTGCGTTCGTTTTCGCTGATTACATGGCGGGCCCGGCGGTAAGTGATGGTGTCCATTTGATCGGCAAAACGGTCCAATAGAGCCAGGTCGGCATCGCGCAGATGGCTGATTTGCATGATGTTAGCGGCCCCCTGGCATTGCAGGCGGCGCGTGTTGTATTCACTGTCGACCAGGCCGCGCCGGACATTGGAGTGAAAGATAATAATATTAAAGTCAGGATCCAGGGGCACCGGCGTCGACGTGAGCTGCCGGCAATCGATCAGTAGGGCGTGATCGGCCTCACCCCGGGCAATGATCAGTTGATCCATGATGCCGGTTTGCGCACCGATAAACTCATTTTCCGCCTGTTGGCCGACTAGCGCCGCCTCGGTCGGATCGATGACGGCTTCGGACAGGGCCAGCAAAGTTCGAATGAGGACGATTTCCAGGGCAGCCGAAGAACTCAGGCCGGCGCCATAGGGCACGTCACCGACGATGGCGATATCCATGCCGACTAAACGGTATCCGCGGTTTTGTAGCTGTTGGCAAACGGCGCGCAGATAGTTGGACCAGTTGAAGGGCTCGACACTGACCATGGGCGCATCGAGTGCTAGGGTGACGATTTCCTCATTAAAATTGACGGCACAGGCCCGGATTAGGTTGTCTGAGCGCTTGGCCGCGACGACCACGGTGCCGAAGTCGATGGCGGCGGGTAAGACATAACCGTCATTGTAATCGGTGTGTTCGCCGATCAGATTGACCCGGCCCGGGGCTCGAAAATCGTGGCTCGGGGCGTAGTCAAAATGATGCAAAAAGGCCGCGGAGGCCTGTTCGATCAGGCTCGGTGTGGTCGCACTCATTGTTGGGCATCCTTGTAATAGGTATCACCGGCCTGTTGCAACTGATAGGCCGCCTGTTCCGGCGTGAGATCGCGCTGCGGTTCGGCCAGCATTTCATAACCGACCATGAATTTTTTCACCGCAGCGCTGCGCAGGAGCGGCGGGTAGAAATGGGCATGCAGCTGCCAGGCGGGGTCGTCCAGTAGGGACGTCGGTGCACCGTGCCAGCCCATGGAATAGGGGAACGAGGTGGCAAAGAGATTGTCATAGCGCACGGTTAATTTTTTTAAGATCACCGCCAAGCTGGCGCGTTGACCGTCACTCAGTTGATGGAAGTGGCTGATCGGATGCTTGGGCAGTAGGAGCGTCTCGAATGGCCAAGCCGCCCAATAGGGCACCACGACGATCCAGTCGGCATTTTCCACCACGGTGCGCTCACCGGCGACGCTTTCTTTGTGCGCGTAATCGAGCAGCAACGACTTTCCGTGCTCAGCCCAATAGGCCTGTTGCTCTGTGCTTTCCTTGGCCGGTAGGGTGGGCACACTGGAATTGGCCCAAATCTGACCGTGCGGGTGCGGCTGAGAGCAGCCCATGATGGCGCCCTTGTTTTCAAAGATTTGCACCCACTCGTAACGGCTGCGCAAGCCATTAAACTGCTCGATCCAGGTATCGATAAGCCTTTCGATATCGGCCAACGCCAGTTCTGGCAGCGATTTACTGTGATCCGGACTGAAGCAAACAACATGGGCTTCGCCGCGCTCAGCTTGGACTTGAAACAACGGGTCGGTGTTGTCTGGGCTGTCGGGAATGTGCTTTTGCAGGGCGGCAAAGTCGTTTTCAAACACCAGGGTGTGGGCGTAATCGGGGTTACGCTCACCCGATATGCGGACATTGCCCGGGCACAGGTAACAGTCCAGATCGTGGCTCGGTAAGGTCGGCGCGGTGACCAGTTCATTTTGCCCTTGCCAAGGCCGCTTGGCCCGATGGGGCGAGACCAGGACCCATTCTTGGGTGAGCACGTTGAGGCGCTTATGGGGGTGCTCTGCAGGATCGAATGAATCAGTCGGCATCAGGGGGTCCTAGTATTTAATGGCATTGAGTTTAACGGATTTGAAAACGTTTTCAAACGCTTGAATCTTGTTTAATTCGCAAAAGGGGTTCAATATTTGACCTTCGGTTTCAGAAGTTGAGAATTTGGTGTGGTAAACATAAAGGATGTTGCGCGAGCCGCCGGGGTGTCGGTGTCAACGGTGTCGCGGGTTATCAATAATTCTGCTTCGGTCATTCCCGAGAAAAGACAAGCGGTGTTAGCCGCAATGGACAACCTGAAATACCAACCCAACTCCTTGGCACGGGCCCTGGTTAACAGCCGTTCAGACTGTATTGGCCTGTTGGTGGGCGAGATCGATTCACCCTTTTTCGGCCAGTTGATGGCCGGGGTGCATCGTGTGGTGATGGCCGCCGGTAAGCACGTTATCGTGACGGCCGGGTACCACCAGGCCGATCAAGAGCGCACGGCGATCCGCTTTATGCAGGAACGGCGTTGCGATGGCCTGGTGATCCATTCCAAGGCACTGCCGGACGCGGAAATCATCGAGCTGATCGAGCGCGGTGTCCCGGTGACCCTGGTCAATCGGCTGATTCCGGGTCATGAAGAACGCAGTGTTTACCTCGACAATGAGTTTGGCGCCTATCTGGCCACGCGACATTTGATCCGCAATGGCCATCAAAACATTGCCTATGTCGGCACCAATATCGCCATCGAAGACGGGCAAAGCCGGGTCGCGGGCTATCAGCGCGCGCTGAGCGAAGCCGGTATCGAGTTGGATGAGCGCAAAATGGTCAAGGCCTTCCCCGATGAGGAGGGCGGCAACTACGCCATGGCCGAAGTTATGGCGCGAAACTTGGGCATTACCGCGCTTTTTGCCTATAACGACGCCATGGCCGCCGGAGCGGTCATGATGCTGCAAGATGCCGGCTGGGATGTGCCGCAACAGATTTCGATCGTTGGCTTCGATGATGTCATCCTGGCTCGTATTATAAAGCCGCACCTAACCACCATTCGCTACCCGGTCAATGAGATGGGTGCCTTAGCGGCCCAGCTGGTGCTGCATGAGTTGGATCCACGCTTTGAGATCAATGAACACCCTCTGCGTTTCACGCCACGCCTGATTGAGCGTCAATCGGTCCGCAATATCACCGACTAGCGGCCAGGCCAGAGGGCCTGACCCGGTTGGAGTGCTTTTTACTCGGTTAAATTCCTACTCCCCCCCCGCTCTGCCTGCCTTGGACCCGAATGGGTCCGGCCATTAGTTCGACCCGGCAGTGGATCCTACTGTCTTTTATTAGATTATTTATGAATACGCCTGAAAATTATGCGTTTTAACTTAGTATTGACCTTTTTTGGGGGCGCATTACAGCAGATTCTTTTTAGCCCAGTAGCCTATACTGCAAACCACGCCAAGGCGCTTTTAACCAACCAAAAACAAGATCTTATCTGGAGTTTGCTATGAAAATCGGTGTCCCTAAAGAAATTAAAAACCATGAATATCGCGTAGGCCTGACACCGATGGCGGTTGTTGAGTTAAGCCATCGTGGTCACGAAGTGGCGATCCAGACGATGGCCGGCGACTCGATCGGTTTTTCGGATGCGCAGTATCGCGAGGCCGGTGCTCAGATCATCGACAGTGCGGCGGATCTGTTCGCCTGGGCGGAGATGATCGTTAAGGTTAAGGAGCCATTGGCCGCCGAACGCGCCTTGCTGACACCGAACCATACGCTCTTTACCTACCTGCATTTGGCGCCCGATACGGCGCAGACTCAAGATCTGATAAAGTCTGGCGCGGTCTGTATCGCCTATGAGACGGTGACCAATGCCTTGGGTCAGTTACCCTTGTTGGCACCGATGTCCGAAGTAGCGGGCCGCATGTCCATTCAGGCCGGTGCGCACTCACTGGAGAAAGCCCAGGGTGGCATGGGTCTGTTGCTCGGCGGCGTACCGGGTGTTGAGCCGGCGACCGTGGTCGTGATCGGTGCCGGTGTGGTCGGTCAGAATGCCGTGGCCATGGCCGTTGGCACCGGTGCCGATATAGTGGTCCTGGATAAAAGCCTGGAAACATTGCGTTTACTCGATAAGCAATATGGCAACCGCATCAAAACCGTTTACTCGAGCAAAGACAGCCTGGAACGCCATGTGTTGAGCGCCGATCTGGTCATTGGTGCGGTACTGGTGCCCGGTGCGGCCGCACCGAAGCTGGTCACCCGAGACCTGATTAGCCGGATGAAAAAAGGCGCGGTGGTGGTCGATGTGGCCATCGATCAGGGCGGTTGCTTCGAGACCTCCAAAGCCACAACCCATGCCGAGCCAACCTATATGGTTGATGGTGTCGTGCACTATTGCGTTGCCAACATGCCGGGCGCCGTGGCCCGCACCTCGACTATGGCCTTGACCAATGCGACCCTACCGTTCGTGCTCGCCTTGGCCAACAAGGGTGCCAAGCAGGCGATGTTAGACGATGCGCATCTGCTCAATGGTCTCAACGTGTGCCGCGGTCAAGTGACTTACAAGAGTGTTGCCGTCGATCAAGGCTTAGCCTTTGTTGAGCCACGTTTGGCCGTTGAACAGCTCTAAGCACCCCCTCGCGGTCTCACGACCGCCTCGCTAGGGACTGGGGCTTTTCAGCCGCCAGCCCCTAGCGGTATTATTTTGACCCGCCCTTACGATCACTTCCTGTTATCATTCCCGCTTTCACCATGACCTAATAAACTATGATCGGTGTTTTCGATTCAGGCGTCGGCGGCTTGACCGTGTTGTCCCAGATTAGGGCGCAGCTGCCCGACACCCCTATTCTCTACTTGGCCGACCAGGCCCATGCCCCCTATGGCGACTTGACCCAGGCACGCGTTATTGAGCGCAGCCGGCTGATCAGTCAATGGCTCCAGGCGCAGGGTTGCACGCTGGTCGTCGTCGCCTGCAATACCGCCACGGCCTTGGCCATCGATGCCTTACGGGCCAGCTTTGACATACCGATCGTGGGTGTTGAACCGGGCATTAAACCGGCGGCTATCCAGTCTTTGAGTCAGCGTATCGGTATTTTAGCTACCGCGAATACGGTGGCGTCGGACCGATATCTGCGCTTATTGGAACGCGTGTTGCCGGATAT
>JBLHFL010000130.1:0-6462 GCA_047618105.1 Granulosicoccus sp. | reverse complement strand
AAACCAAGGAGCAGCTGTCCTACTTAGAACGGCTCGGCTGTGACTATGCCCAAGGCTATCTGATCAGCCATGCCTTACCCACTGCCGAGGTGCTAACGCTAATCCGCCACACCAATCTGGCCGTCCTGTCCCAGGCTGGCGACTCGCTCCACTAAGGGCCGATGGTGTATTTACCGCACTCCCCTGGAATTCTCCTAACGAGCACATTTTGTCAATGGGGCACTGTGGGCACCTTTCTTGCATTTACCAGGTCTGGAGATGAATCCTATTACAATAAGTAACAAATGCATCAGCACTCCTTCGATGCGTTTCACAGAAATGAAATAGGAAACGAATAGACTGACCCGCGAATCGCAAGCTGATTCTTAACCAAGGGACAGCGGGGAAACATCTAATCGGCCGTTACCATGAAGGAAATACTATCGATGTCTAGCAACCTTTTTACCCTAGAACTCTCCAATATTGAAGATTCGGTGTTGCACAAACCAGCGGATGGCAGTGCAAACAAGCGCAATGACAATCACCGGCGCTTGGCGGCGCGACGCGCAATTGAAGACCATTTGGAACAGCAGCGCTTGCGAAATGAACATCAAGACGTCGATTTGGAAGTCTATTAGGCGGTCGCCTCTGTCTGAATCGAGAAAAACAAGACACCTCAGGCGCCCTATTTGGGGGCTAGCTTAGACCGCTACTGCCCAAAAGGGGGCATGAGGACCCGCAATTCCCGGTCCGATGACTAGATAATGGGGTAACAACCACTGTGCGAAAAATTGTTACCTTGGGTTACTTTTTCGGTTGCGCAGCTAGCACGACCTGACGATGATTATCTAATGAACCCGTTGTTAAAAACTACCCGCATAATACCCCACAAACCGCCGTAGGTTATTACTCGCCAAGCCCCTCGCTAAGATATTGATCCTTTAATTTAACGTAGTTTCCGGCTGTGTATTGAAAGTAGTCCAGTTCGCCATCGGTCAAGGCCCGCGCCGCGGCCGCAGGGCTGCCCTTATAGAGAAAGCCGGACGCCAAGACCTTGCCCGGCGGCACGAGGGCGCCAGCGGCCAGGATAACCCGATCTTCAATCTGAGCGCCATCCAAGACGGTCGCGCCGATGCCGATCAGAACTTCATTACCGATGGTACAGCCGTGTAAACAGGCCTGATGCCCGATGGTCACATCATTGCCGATGGTCAATGGAAAGCCCTCGGGGTGGTAGGCACTGGCATGAGTGATGTGCAACACGGCGCCGTCCTGCACCGAAGTCCGTTGACCCACTCGAATCCGCTGCATATCGCCGCGAATCACGGCTCCGGGCCAGACAGAGCAATCGTTGCCGAGTGTGACATCACCGAGCACATAGCCGGCTGGACTGATAAATACGCGTTCGCCTAACTGCGGCCGTTTGCCAGAAAAGGTATGGATCGTCAAAGCGGGCTCCTAATTTGTTTAGATGATAGAATCCGCAGTTAGAAGGGTTTCACGGTTTAAGTCAATTTAAGAGTAGGGTGATGTTGAAAATTTCTGCTTTCTGGCGAAATAGCGATGAAGAGTTTGCCGCCATCGATCTGGGCTCGAACTCCTTTCATATGATTATTGCGAAGGTGTCAAACGGACAACTGACGATCATCGATCGCTTGAAGGAATCCGTTTTACTCGGTTATGGCCTCGACAACGACAACGCCCTAGATGATATTTCGCAACAACGCGCGCTCGATTGCCTAGGGCGCTTTCAGCAACGGATTGCCCATTTGCCGGCAGCCCGGGTCCGAGCCGTCGGCACCCGAACCCTGCGCTTAGCGGTCAACGCGGAGCCCTTTCTGGTTCGAGCCGAACAGACTCTAGGAGTCGATATTCATATAGTCTCCGGTGCCGAGGAAGCCCGCCTGGTCTATCAGGGTGTAGCCTTTGGGATTGAAGACGACCACTTGACCCGATTGGTGATCGATATTGGCGGGGGCAGTACCGAATTGATTGTCGGCCAAGACTTTATCCCGTCGACGCTGGAATCCCTGGGCATGGGCTGCGTCTCAATCACCAAACGTTTTTTCGCCCAGGGCGAGATCAACAAGGCCGCCATCAAGGCCGCCGAAATCTATTGTCTACAAAAGATCGAACCGTTCCAAAGTATCTTTCGCCAACAATCTTGGCAACGCGCGATTGGTTGTTCCGGTACCATTAAGACCATCGCCAGCATCCTCGATCAGAGGAATGGCCATCCGGCCATTACCCCTGACGGCCTAAAGCTGCTGATAAAACATTGCCTCGAGGCAAAGTCGATCGACGCCGTAAACCTGCCCGGTCTGAGCAATGACCGCAAGCCGATCTTCATCGGTGGTCTAATTGTGCTGCGCGCCTGCATGCAGGCGCTCAAGCTGAAAACGCTCGAAGCCTCACCCTGGGCACTGCGCGAAGGGGTACTCTTTGACTTGCTCGGCTACGACAGTATCTCGGATATGCGCGAACGCTCGGTGACCGAGCTGGGCAAACGCTTTCACACCGACGCAGTCCATGCCCAGCGCACCCAAAAGGTTGCGCTGGAACTGTTCAAGCAGGTTCAGACAAAAATGACTGTCGATAACCGTTGGCTCGGCTACATGAGCTGGGCCTGCTTGCTGCAAGAAGTGGGTCTGGATATCAACCACGACCACTTCCATGTGCACGGCGGTTATATTATCGAACACAGCCACCTGGCCGGCTTTGGCTATGATGAGCAAAATCGTCTCGCCTACCTGGTCCGTAATCAACGCAAGAAGCCGGATTGGACGGTGCTCGACAAACTGCCCAAGGAGGATGTCGCAGCCTTTGTTGTGGTACTCCAATTATTCCGCTTGGCCTGTATCCTGACCCGTGCACGCAATGAACTTCAAGACTCCGGCTGGTCGGTCAGTGTTGAGGACAGTACGCTGATGTTTAGCGCGCCCCCTGCCTGGTGGGCGGCGCAACCACTGGCCGCTGCTGGGTTGGCCGCCGAGGCGAACCTAATGAAGAAGGGCCCGGGGTCTCTGATCCTAAATTACCCAGCCGACCTAAGCGATTGATTATTGGGTCGCCTGCGCTAAGAGAGTCATTTGCGCCGACAAGGCCTCAGCGCCGCCCTCCGGCAATACCTTCTGGTAACTGCCATCACTGAGCAGCTCCCAGGCTTGCGCTGTATCGCATAGGTACAACTCCAGATCCTCGATTACCTTCTCGCGAATTTTTTTCAACAACAGAGGGAAGCCGGTTTCGACCCGATGAAACATATTACGGGTCATCCAATCGGCACTGGCCAATATCACCTCGGGTTCGCCCGCATTGTGAAAACAAAACACCCGGGTATGCTCGAGAAAACGACCGACCACCGAGCGCACCCTGATATTCTCAGATACCCCAGGCAAGCCCGGTGTGACCTGGCAAACGCCGCGTACAATCAAATCGATCTGCACGCCGGCTTGACTCGCTTGATAGAGCTTTTGCACCAAAACATCCTCAGACAGCGAATTCATCTTGGCAATAATCCGCGCTGGCTTGCCGTCTCGAGCATTTTGGGTCTCACGTTCGATATAGCGCACTAGAGTCTTATGCAGCGAAAACGGCGCTTGCAGTACTCGGTCCAGTTTCGACATACGACCCAGACTGGTCAATTGCAGGAAGATCCGGTTGACGTCATCACCAATCTGCTTGTTGTTGGTCATCAGGCCATAGTCGGTATAGATGGTTGCCGTTTTTGGATGGTAGTTGCCGGTACCCATATGAACATAGTGACACAATCGATTGCCTTCCTTGCGCGCCACCATCAACAGTTTGGCATGGGTCTTATAGCCAAAAACACCGTAGACCACATGGATACCATATTCCTGCAGTCGGGTGGCCAACGCCACGTTGGCTTCCTCATCGAATCGAGCCAGTAGCTCGATCACGACGGTCACTTCCTTGCCGGCCTTAGCGGCGGTAACCAGGGCGTCAACGATGATCGACTTCGAGCCAGTGCGATAAAGGGTCTGCTTGATCGTTAGGACGCGCGGATCCTTGGCCGCCTGCCGGATAAGATCGACCACGGGCAGAAAAGAATCAAAGGGGTGATGCAGCAGGATATCGGATTTACTGATCGCATCAAAAACATTGCCCTTACGTTTAAGTAATTTTGGGTAGTTCGCCTCAAAGGGTGGATACATCAGATCTGGGCGCCCGACCAGATCAATCAGCCCTACTAAACGATTGAGGTTGACCGGACCATTGACCCGGTACATGTCGGGGCTCTTGATTTCAAATTGTTTGGAAAGAAACGCCACCATCTGGTCTGGACTGTTTTCCGCAATCTCGAGCCGCACCTCATCGCCGAATTGACGGTAAATCAGTTCCCCCTCGATGGCCCGCCGCAGATCTTCGGTTTCTTCTTCATCGACGAACAACTCTGAGTTGCGCGTCACCCGAAACTGGTAACAGCCCTTAACGGTCATACCGAAGAAAATTTCATCCATAAAAAAGTGAATGATCGATGAGGTAAAGACAAAGTGATTGGCCGACTCTTCTCCCGGTACCTCTAAGCGCACCAGGTTGGGAGAGGATCGCGGGCATTGCACGATCGCCTGACCGCTGTTGCGGCCGAAGGCATCCTTGCCCTGCAGAAATACCATAAAGTTCAATGACTTGTTCAGAATGCGAGGAAAGGGATGGGCCGGATCGAGCCCGATCGGACTGAGCAGCGGCAAAATCTCTTGATGAAAATACTCATGCAACCAAGCAATTTGAGTTTGGCTCCAGTTTTCCCGCTTCACTACTACTATTTCGGCCTCAGCCAGCAGGGGCAGCAGCGTCTCATTAAGAATCCGGTATTGATCCTGCACCAGAATATGGGAATGGACAGCAATTTTTTCCAATTGTTGCTCCGGTGTCTGGCCGTCTGCACCAGGCAAGATCATGCCCGCCTCATTACGCTCTTTTAGACCGCCCACCCGAACTTCGAAAAACTCGTCGAGGTTCGTGCTCGAGATGCAGAGAAAGCGCAAGCGCTCCAGCAACGGAATCTGACTGTCCTCCGCCTGCGCCATAACTCGGCGATGAAACTCTAACAACGACAATTCGCGATTTAAAAAGTGTTCCGGGCCAATCAGCAGGTTTTCAATGGGTTCGGACATCAGACTTCCTCGTTTAATTAACACTAGCTTACCCGATCTGTAGCTGAATTTTAGGTCATTTATGCACCCAACCCGATATATTTGCAAAATGGCCTGACTGACCACGGCTCCTTCCTACACCTTCCCAGCCAAAAAAAAGCCCGCTCGAGGCGGGCTTAGACAACAGCGGCTACTAGACTAGCCTTTGACGCCCCCGGATGTGAGCCCACTGACTAAGAACTTCTGACAGATCAAGAAGACAATGGTGATAGGGATCCCCGCCAATACCGCCGCAGCAGCGAAGTCACCCCAAAGTGCGTTTTGTGCCTGTATATATTGTTGCGCCCCGACCGCCAGTGTCATCTTATTCAGATCGGAGATCAAAATAGAGGCCAGTGGGTACTCATTGACGATGCCGATAAAGGTCAGAATAAACACCACTGCCAGTATTGGTACGCTTAACGGCAGCAATATCTTATAGAAGGTTTGCCAAGGGGTTGCACCGTCGATCCAGGCCGACTCTTCCATCGCCGCATCGATGGTGTCGAAGTACCCGATGATCATGAAAATATTCAAAGCCATCGAACCCATATAACCGATGATCAGCGCCGAATGCGAGTTCAGTTCCATCAGGCCAATAAAACTGCCTAACTTCTCAAAGATCAGATACAGCGCCGTTAAAAATAAGGTATTGGGAAACATCTGAATAACCAACAAGGACTTCAACATCGGCCCTTTGCCGGTAAAACCAAGCCGGCCAAAGGCATAGGCGCTGGTCGTCGACAAGAGCAGTACCAGGGTTGCCGTGATCACGGCAATTTTAACGGTATTCATCAGCCAACTCAGAACTGGAAAGACCGGTTTCGAAACATAGGCACCGCCATATTGCAGTGTGGTTCGGGTTGCCCCGGGGGGCTTGGCGTAGATGGTTAACTCGCTGGTCACGCTTCCGGCCGGATCCAGAAATAGGACATCTGGCCCGTAATTACTGCGCTGGTCTGCCAGGTCGAGAACGATCTGCTGGCGACCGATCAGGCCATCCGCATCCGACTCGCTGAGCGCCACCTTGTCGCCCACCTCGTTCAGATACGCGATGGCCATATAGGACTGAATCGGGAAGTCCTCTTCGCTAAAACTGGTGTTAGCCCTTAGGCTCCAGGACCCATCGGCGTTAAACACCACATCACCAATGCCATTATTAAAGTTAACCTGATCGACACCGTCGAGATCCTTTTTCAACGGGTTCATGCCGGTATAGTTTTGCTCTAGGGCCAGAGCCCAATGTTCCAAGGTCGGATCGGATGGAATCAGAAAATTCTGCGGATCGACCAGGGTATGGCCGGTCCGGAAAGATATCGACACTACG
>JBLHFL010000129.1:0-6484 GCA_047618105.1 Granulosicoccus sp. | reverse complement strand
TTGCAGTTGCCTGAGCAGCTTGAGGCGAAAATCCTGCATCTGATCCGGCGTTAGTGATGTCACCGAAGTGGTATTGACGGCGGCCAAGGCATCAGAGCGCACTTGAGCGCTTTTGCCAAAATTGAGAACTGAAAAATTGCCTGCTGTCATCACGCTGCACCATCTATTTATCTTAGTGGTACTTAGCTAATTTTGTGCCATTGTTATAAAGTTCAATTAAAACAATGGCTTATGTGCATTTTAGGGTTCTTTTGGCGGGGGGCGGAACGGTGATATATTGCCGCTTTTTTCAGCCCAATGGGGTATTTTGCCGCCCGACCCGAGACTGGTTCCGCGAGCGGCAAATAGGTTAGTCAGTCAGGTAGGTTTGGGCATCGATGGATTGGCCATTGAAGCCACTGGCGGCGTCTGACATCAAAAAACGATACAGCGGCATATGGGCCGCCGGGGCCGGCACCGACTCTGGGTTTTCGCCGGGGTAGGCGCTGGCGCGCATTGCGGTTCGGGTCCCACCCGGATTGATGGCAAAGGTGCGTATGGCGGTGGTGGCGCCCAGTTCGGCAGCCAGCGTTTGCATCAGGCCCTCGGTAGCAAATTTAGACACGCCATAGGCGCCCCAGTAGGCGCGACCCTGGCGCCCAACACTGGAGGTGGTAAAGACCAACCGACCGGCGCTAGAAGCTTCTAGGAGAGGAAGCATAGCTTTGGTCAGATAAAAGCTGCTATTGAGGTTGGTATTGATCACATCCAGCCATTGTTGTTCTGGGTACTGAGCAATAGACATTTTGCTGCCAAGGGCTGCGGCGTTTAACAGCAGACCATCGAGTCGACCGAACTCCTGTTCTATCGCAAAGGCCATTTCACGCGCAATATCGGGATTCAGCGTGTTCAGATCATAGGGAAAGATGATCGGGCGGCTCTGGTTGATGGCTTCGATTTCATCGTATGTGGCCTCGAGCTTGGCCTGATTGCGACCCAGCAGGATCACATGTGCACCCTGAGCTGAAAAGTCGAGTGCCGCGGCCTTACCCAAGCCGTCACCAGCGCCGGTAATAAGAATTACCTTGCCCTCAAGGGCATCGGTCGGGGGCAGGGCCTGCAGCTCTGCCAGTGTTGGTATTTCCATGGGAACGCCTATTCAGGTTTACGTGAGGCCATCAGATAGTTAACCGAGACATCGTCGGTTAACTTAAAGCTGTTATTCAATGGGTTATAGCGCAAACCACGAAAATCAGTGCTTTTCAATCCGGCCTGTCGGGCCCACTTTGACAGCTCGCCCGGACGAATGAACTTCTTATAGTCATGGGTGCCCTTAGGCAGTAATTTCAAGACATATTCAGCCCCAACCACCGCCAATAACCAGGCTTTTGGATTGCGGTTGATGGTCGAGAAAAAGGCCCAGCCACCGGGTTTGAGTAGCGCGTGAACCGCGGCTATCACCGAGGCGGGGTCCGGGACGTGTTCGAGCATCTCCATGCAGGTCACGACATCGTATTGGCCCGCTTCTTCGGTGGCCAATTGTTCTGCGGTTATCTGTTTGTAGGTCAGCTGCTCGATGCCCTGGTCCAGTGCATGCAATTGTGCGACTTTCAGCGGTGCATCGGTCATATCGATACCGGTGACGATCCCCCCCCGTTTGGCCAATGTTTCGGTCAGAATACCCCCGCCACAGCCAATATCGACGACCTTGAGGCCGGCGACATTAACGTACGAGTCGAGGTAATTCATGCGCACCGGATTGAGTGCATGCAATGGCTTGAATTCCGATTCTGGGTCCCACCAACGGCTGGCAAGGGCTTCAAATTTGGCGAGTTCTGCTGGGTCAACGTTGATCGGCACCGATAACTCCTTGAGAGGGGAAGGGTAAAACTTTGGCGCACATTATGGCGACAAAGGCGGTAAGTTCACAGTTATTTGTCAATGAGTACGGATGGGGACGCTTTTTGGACCCCAGGGGTAGGCTGTAGGCTCTGGCCAGATGGATCGATCGGAATGTGCCGTGCTAGAGTTGGGCGCGTTCGCCAGTGGGTGTGTGGAGTAACCCAGCAAGGGCAAGTCGGGCCAGCAGGCCCGACAGGTTTGGCAGGCCTAGTCGGCCTGGATCTTGTCACGCCACTGTTGGGCGTTCTTAATGATGTCGTCCTTATTTAGCGTGGTCAGTTCACGGTTATTCAACAATGTCTTACCATCGACCCAAACATAGGTCACCTGATTACGACTGCTGGTATAGACAATATGGGAGACCGGATCGAAGATCGGCTGCGATTCCAAATCTGCCAGGGAAATGGCGGTGATATCTGCGCGCTTACCCACTTCCAAACTGCCGATTTGCTTGTCCCAACCCAAGGCGCGGGCACCATTGATGGTCGCCATCGCCAAGGCTTCATGCGCCGGCAAGGCCACGGCACTTTGGGCAACCGCCTTGGCGAGCATTGCCGCGGTGCGCATTTCGCCGAGCATGTCCAGATCGTTGTTACTGGCCGCGCCGTCGGTGCCCAAGCTCACATTGACGCCGCGTTTTTGAAGCGTGTCGACGGGGCAAAAACCACTCGCCAGCTTTAGGTTGGATTCTGGGCAGTGCATCACATGGGCGCCAGTTTCGGCTATGTCGTCTATATCTTCAGCGCTCAATGCGGTCATATGCACCGCCTGAAAGTTCGGCCCTAGGAGTCCCAGTTCCTTGAGTCGACGAATCGGTCGACTGCCGCGCTTGGCCACTTCATCGTCCACTTCCCCTTGGGTTTCGTGGACATGCATCTGGATGCCAACCTGATGTTGCTCGGCCAAGGCCTTGATACGCAATAACGGCTCATCGGATACCGAATAGGGGGCATGAGGGCCAAAATTAACCTTGATATGGCTGTGATTTTGATACTGTGCCATTACCACTAGGCCCTGATCGATGTGCTGATCCGGTGTCGGTGCCCAGGCAGTCGGGAAATCGATAATCGGGAAGCACAGTTGGGCGCGCATGCCAGCCTTGATAACACTGTTCGCCGAGGCATCTGGGAAGAAGTAATTGTCGGAAAAGGTCGTTGTACCGGAGCGAATCATTTCCGCTGCGGCTAACAACGTGCCATCGGCGACGAAGTCATAACTGACCCATTTGCCCTCTGCTGGCCAAATGTGCCCGGTTAACCAGGTCATCAGTTCCAGGTCGTCGGCCATGCCGCGGAACAGTGCCATCGCCGCGTGTCCGTGAGTATTCACAAACCCTGGTATCAGAGCCTGATCGGCCAGTTCGACATGCTGATCCGGGGCGTATTGCGCCACGGCTTCAGATGTCGGCAATATGGCAACGATCGCGCCATTGGCAATCGCGACGCTGTGATGGTCCAGGACGTCACGACTTTCGTTTACCGGAATCACCCAGCGTGCGCTGATTAATGTATCGATTTTTTGCATCTTGGGAATCCTGTCTGTTGGGTCAAAACTGCTATGCTAGACAAAAGCGTGCCGGTTCGCCAGTTCGAAACCGAAATGGCTGCGCCAATCCTGTCTATCTTATTGATTTGTGGTATGATTTCGCCCTTTCAAACATTCAACCGAGTCACCAAGATAAAGGCAGGCCGAAACACGGTTTAGCCATTTAAAAAGGACAGTGAACCAGCATGGGTGAAATAGCCAAAGAGATACTTAATGTCAACATCGAAGAAGAGCTGAAGCAGTCTTATCTCGATTACGCCATGAGCGTTATTGTTGGCCGTGCCTTACCCGATGTCCGTGATGGCTTGAAGCCGGTGCACCGTCGGGTTTTGTTTGCGATGAGTGTGCTGGGTAACGATTGGAACAAGGGCTATAAGAAATCGGCCCGTGTTGTCGGTGACGTCATTGGTAAGTATCACCCCCATGGTGACACAGCGGTATACGACACCATCGTTCGTATGGCTCAGCCCTTCTCGATGCGCTATACCCTGGTAGACGGTCAAGGCAACTTTGGTTCGGTCGATGGTGACTCACCGGCGGCCATGCGTTATACCGAAATTCGTATGCAAAAGATGGCTCATGCCCTGCTGGCGGATCTCGACAAGGACACCGTCGATTTCGTCGAAAACTACGACGGCACGGAGATGATTCCGGCCGTGATGCCAACCCGAACCCCCAATTTGCTAGTCAATGGCTCATCCGGTATCGCCGTCGGCATGGCCACCAATATTCCGCCGCACAACCTCAATGAGGTCGTCAATGGTGCGTTGGCCCTGATCGATAATCCGGATATTGACATCGATGGCTTGATGGAACATATACCGGGTCCAGATTTCCCGACAGGTGCCTATATTAACGGCCGTCTGGGCATAGTCGAAGCCTACCGCACCGGTCGCGGTCGTATTCGCATTCGGGCCAAAGCCGATATAGTGGTGAACGAGAAGTCTGGCCGCGAAAGTATTATCGTTAATGAAATACCCTATCAGGTGAACAAAGCCCGGTTGATCGAAAAGATCGCCGAGCTGGTCAAAGAAAAGAAGATTGAAGGCATTTCGGAACTGCGCGATGAGTCCGACAAAGACGGTATGCGCATCGCCATCGATTTGAAACGCGGCGAGTCTGGTGACGTGCTGTTGAATAACCTGTTTGCTCAAACGCAGCTGGAAACGGTGTTTGGCATCAATATAGTGGCCTTGATCGACGGCCAGCCCAAGATTCTCAACCTCAAGCAGCTGCTCGAGGCGTTCGTGCGTCACCGGCGAGAGGTCGTCACCCGTCGAACTGTCTTTGAACTGCGTAAGGCCCGCCAACGCGGCCATATTCTCGAAGGTCTGGCAATTGCGCTGGCCAATATCGATGAAATGATCGGCCTGATTCGCGAATCGGCCACTGGTGCCGAAGCCAAAGAGCGTATGTTGTCACGCAGCTGGATATTGGGCGATGTCTCGACCATGCTCGAACGCGCTGGCGCCGATGTCTGCCGACCCGAAGATCTGGACGAGGCGTTTGGTGTCCGTGACGAGCGTTATTATTTATCGCCTGAGCAAGCCCAGCAGGTTCTGGATATGCGCCTGCAGAAGCTAACCGGCTTGGAGCACGACAAACTGATCGGCGAATATAAGCAAATTATCAATGACATTGGCGAATATCTGCGCATTCTTGGCAGCTATGAGCGTCTGATGGAGATTATCCGCGAGGATTTGGAGCTGGTTAAGCAAGAATTCGGCGACGAGCGCAAAACAGAAATCATCGCCAGTCGGCAAGATTTCTCGATGGAAGATCTGATCACCGAAGAAGACATGGTGGTGACCCTATCCCGTGCCGGCTACGCCAAGACTCAACCCCTGTCCGATTATGAAGCGCAAAAGCGCGGCGGCAAGGGGCGTTCAGCATCATCCTTAAAAGATGAAGATTTTATTGAACACCTGATGGTTGCCAGTACGCACGACACCATTCTGTGCTTTACCGATAAGGGTAAGGTCTATTGGCTGCGGGTGTTTGATATTCCACAAGCCAGCCGTGCCGCCAAAGGTCGGCCGATGGTCAATCTATTGCCACTCGATCCTGACGAGCGGGTTACCGCTATCTTGCCTATTCGCGAATACGATGCGGACTATTTTATCTTTATGGCGACCTCGAATGGCACCGTAAAGAAAACTTCCTTAGAAGCCTTCTCCCGGCCACGCAGTAGCGGTTTGATTGCATTGTCACTCGACGACGGCGATCACCTGGTGGGCGTTGCCCTGACCGATGGCGAGCGTGAAGTCATGTTGTTGTCCGATGCCGGCAAGGTAGTGCGTTTTAAAGAAGCGCATGTCCGGGCCATGGGTCGGTCTGCACGGGGTGTGCGGGGCATTAGCCTGGGCGCGGATCAGAAGGTCATCTCACTGATTGTGCCTCAGGAAAACGGCTCAATCCTGACCGCGTCAGAACGTGGCTATGGCAAGCGTACATTGATTAGCGAGTTCCCCACCAAGGGTCGTGGTACCAAAGGCGTTATCGCGATGGTTACCAGCGAGCGCAATGGTAAGCTGGTTGCCGCGACTCAGGTCTTTCCGGGCGATGAAGTCATGTTGATCAGTGATCAGGGTACGCTGGTGCGGACTCGGGTCGATGAGATCTCGACCCTGGGTCGCAACACCCAGGGCGTGACGCTGATTCGTGTGTTAGAAGACGAAAAGCTGGTTAGTATTGAGCGCATTCAAGAGCCAGAGGACGTGCCGGAATTTGAAGATGACGATGGCAATCGCGTCGATCCAATGGACGTCTCAGTTGCCGATGAATCATCGGTAATGGATGCCGCCGATGATGAGCTGACGGCCGACGATGAGTCGCCCGAAACTTAGGGCTCGGAGTTTCGTATGGCGCTGACCGCGGCCGCGCAAATCGATAGTTTCTGCTCTGGGTCGGCATCTCTGTCGGCCCTCATTAGTCAACGAACTTCGGCGGTGCTTGTCGCCGCCGAGGCCATTTTGCACCGCCTTTCTGTCGCGCCCTATACTCATAAGCTTTTGAATATGCACGGCGCTGCCAATCGCATTATTATAGCTGTACCTTT
>JBLHFL010000128.1:0-6503 GCA_047618105.1 Granulosicoccus sp. | reverse complement strand
AGACATTGTCAAAGGATAGGCTGCATGCAAGCTCCTGATTTTCCGACTGATGAGCTGGCCCGCTTGGAAACTCTGCGCGGGCTGCGACTGTTGGATGGCGCTTCGGAGGAACGTTTTGATCGGGTAACTCGGCTCGCTCGGCGGCTATTCAATGTGTCCATCGCATTGGTCTCCTTAGTCGACGGTGATCGGCAATGGTTTAAGTCGGCCCAGGGTCTGAGCGTATCCGAAACCGCCCGGGATATTTCGTTTTGTGGTCACGCCATCCTCGGCGATGAAGTCTTTGTGGTACCCGACGCCCAAGCCGATACACGGTTTTTCGATAACCCACTGGTCACTCATTCCCCCTATCTTCGGTTTTACGCGGGTTGTCCTATTAGCTTCAGCAATGGCGCTAAATTGGGCACTCTGTGCCTGATCGACCAGGTGCCCCGGCCATTCTCGGATGAGGATCGGCAGGTATTACGAGACCTGGCCATGATGGTGGAGCAAGAAATAGCGGCCATGCAATTGGCTACGCTGGATGAACTCACGCTTATTTCCAATCGACGGGGCTTTATCAATCTCGCCACACACACCTTCAGTCTCTGTGCGCGCTACCAGTTTTCGGTTGCTATCCTGACCTTTGACTTAGATGGTTTTAAGCAGATTAATGACCGCCTGGGTCATGCTGAAGGCGACCGAGCTTTGGTGGCATTTGCCAATCTGTTGCGCGAAGTATTTCGGCATTCGGATGTATTTGCCCGCATCGGCGGTGATGAGTTTGCAGTCTTGCTGTCAAAAGTCGATGAAAACAGTATGATCGCAACGCTGGCTCGATTTGATCGAGCCGTGCGCAAATATAATCGGCGCTCCGATCGAGGTTATGCATTGCAATACAGTGTGGGCTATCGGATTGAGTGGCCGGGTCACGATCTCGATGTTGAGGCGCTATTGAACCGGGCCGATCGTCTGATGTATCGCCAAAAACAAAGCAAGGCCATGCAAAAGTAAAGACCGTCTTCACCGCCTGGCTACATTCTATCCTGTTGATTCACACCAGGCGCTACTCGATCTGAGGGCCCCTGGTGCGCATTCGGCAGACTGCATCAGCGCACCCCTACCTTGGACCCCGCATGGAATTCCCTATTGAATTACTCGGTATATTATTTATCGTTGCCCTCATCGCAGGCTGGGTGGACACCCTCGCCGGTGGCGGCGGTTTGTTGGTTCTCCCTGCGCTGTTACTGTGCGGAATTCCGCCCATCCAGGCCTTGGCGACCAATAAGTGCCAAGGCTTCGTCGGGACCCTGTCGGCGACCCTAACCCTATATCTCAAAGGTCGGCTGAAGACCGCCGGCTTAGCGCGTTTGATGGCCTATACCGCCATAGGCGCCATGGCCGGCACCTGGTTGATCCAGCGTATCGATACCAGCTGGTTGTCCTGGGTGATGCCTATCTTGCTGTTGTTTGTTGCGGGCTATTTTTTTGCCGTACCCAACTTGGGTGAACAGGAAGGTCGGCCTAGGATCAGTGATCGCCTCTGGGGCAGAACCCTAGTGCCTCTAATTGGCTTCTACGATGGTTTTTTCGGTCCGGGTACGGGATCCTTTTTTGCTGCGAGTAGTGTGCTGATGCGTGGAAAAACGCTGATCGACTCAACGGTCATCGCCAAACCATTGAACTTTACCTCGAATATCGTCTCGTTAGTGTTGTTCGCCTTTGGCGGCCAAGTTATCTGGTCGATCGGCCTGGTGATGATGGTTGGCCAGGCTCTGGGTGCCACCTTGGGGGCCTATTCAATCTATTGGGGCGGTGCTCGGCTTATCCGGCCTCTGGTTATCCTGATGTGCGTTGCGATGTCAGTCCGTCAGTTGTGGGTGTTTTTCTAATTGATACGCGCCAGTGACCAGCATCTTGATCATAATAACCATCTGATCGATCAACAGGGGGTGTTCGTCCTTGGTCATCTCTAGGGCATCGGCTCCCATGGCAAACACTAGGCGCGTAATGGCCCGGGCAATGAGCGCCGGTGCAACGGGTGATAAGGCCGAACGGGCGGCGATCGCGACCAGGTCTTCGGTCAATTCCTGTTCAAAAAAGCTCAGCTGTTGACGTACCGCGTGCTTAAACCGGTCCGAGCCGATTACACCTTCGCGCAGCAAGATGGCCAAATAAGGTCCGTCGGCATAGAGTTGTTCAATAAAGGTTTCAACCGACATGCGCACAATGCCTTTGTTGCGCTCTTGGGCGCGAAAGCGGGCCTGCCCGATAACCTTGCGCAGAGTACTGCCGGCCAGTGCAATCACGCAAATCGCTAATTCTTCTGTGCTTTTAAAGTGCCGGTAGAAACTATTGGGTGCAATGCCAGCCTCTCGTGTGATCTCACGCAGGCTCAGCGAGGAAATCGAACGATGTGGGCCGACCAACCGAAGGGCCGCAGCGATAAGTTGGTCTTGGCTGATGGTAGCCTTGCGGCCAACAGTCCGTTTGGCTGCTTGTTCTGATGGGCGCACAGGTCATCCTTAAGTCGTATCTCGGTCAGGCGCTAATTTAACACTTATGCGTCCTTGTGCAGAGCATTATTAGACAAGTGTATACAATTCATTATAATTGCCGGTCTAACTAGGCGGTAAATAGTATGATAAAAGTCACAGATGCGCTGATATCCTTTCGAAATATGGTGCTCCCTGAGCCGGTTTTTGACTTTTGGTGTGCCGAGCTGGGTCTCCTGTCACGCCGTCACGCCGTGGTGGCTCGTGCCGTCAAGGTCGTCTCGGAGACGCCCAATGCAGTTTCCATCTGGCTTAAACCCAACGCCAACTTCGCTGGCGTATTGCCTGGTCAACACGTCAATATCGGGGTTGAAATTGATGGCCATCGCTTCCAACGCAGCTATTCGGTCAGCGGTGTGCGTGGTCGTTGTTTTCGCATTACCGCGAACAGGGTAGCTAATGGCAAGGTCAGCTCGTATCTGAATCAATATGCCCACCGTGGTATGCGCTTTAGTCTGGGTGAGGTGTATGGCGATGTGACGGTCAACAGCTTCGCCCAGAAACCGGCCCTGTTCTTAGCCGGCGGCATCGGCATTACACCGATTATTTCCATGCTCGAGAGTTGGTCGCAGACCATACGCCATCAGCCGGTGCAGTTGGTCTATTGGGGTAAAACAGCTCAGGACTTGGCCTTTATAGAGCGGCTGAAAAATTTGGCGCAGAAGCATAGCTGGTTTGAATTAAAGATTCTCGAAACGCAATTTCTGGAACGCAATGCCGACGGTACGCCCAGACTCTTGGCCGAAACCTCGGCCTGGTTTCAGGAGCTGAAGGGTCGGCTGACCGACTTTGAAGCCTTTGCCTGCGGCAGCGATGGCTTTGTTGACCAGATACGAGAACGCTTCTCACCCCTGGTGAATACCTTTCAGTTTGAATCCTTTTCGCCTCTGCTGGTGGCCGCCGAAGCCGGCATGCCGATTCAGGTCCGCCTGACCAAACAGAACCGGACCGTGACCGTTCCCAGCGGGGTCAATCTATTGAGCGCCTTGGAGCGGGCTGGCGTGGCCGTGTCATCCGGTTGTCGCCGGGGCACCTGCAATACCTGCAGTTGCAATAAGATCAGTGGTATCACGCAGCATCAGGGTGATCGTTCCATTAACGAGGCCATGGCATCGGGCTTTAAACCCTGCACCCAGTCCGCCCTCAGTGATATAAGCTTGGAGATGTAATGACCGCCCTGTACAAAGAATTGACTGCCGATGAGACGCGCCGCTTTGGTGCGGCCATCGATCAATTGCATGCCGAGGTCAAACAAGAGATCGGTCAGGCCGATGCCGATTATATCCGGCGTGTCCATCGTGCGGTGCGCTATCTGGGTGTGATCGGTCGAGCGGCGTTGATGTTGAGCTTTATCCCACCGTTCTGGTTTATTGGCGTGGCGGCGTTGGCGCTGTCCAAAATTATCGACAATATGGAGCTGGGTCATAATGTGATCCACGGTCAGTATGATTTTATCGGTGATAAACACCTCAATGGCAAGCAGTTCGAATGGGATATCCTCGGCACCAGCAACAATTGGCGCAAGACTCATAATTATAAGCATCATACCTATACCAATATCGAAGGGCAGGATGAGGACATAGGCTACGGTTTTATCCGCGTCTTTGCCGAACAAAAGTGGCATCCCTGGTATCTGCTCCAGCCGCTCTATAGCTTTTTCTTTGCCTTTGCGTTCCAGTGGGGCGTGGCGCTGCAAAACCTAAACTTTAAGCCGCAACGGGGCACTAACTATCTGAAACATCTGACGCGTCAAAACCCTGAGGCCTGGCAGAAGATTAAGTGGCAGCTGGGCAAGGATTATCTGATCTTTCCACTGTTGGCGGGGCCGATGTTTCTGTCGGTCTTGGCGGGCAACATGGTGGCCAATGTCATTCGCAGTTTGTGGACCTTTATCATTATCTTCTGCGGCCATTTTACTGAGAAAACGGTCTTGTTCCCGGCCAGTGCGGTCAATGACAACGAGCCCGGACAATGGTATGTGCGCCAGGTTAGAGGCTCCAGCAATATCACCGGCGGGAAGTTGTTTCACTTCTTGAGCGGCAATCTCAGCCATCAGATTGAGCACCATCTTTTCCCCGATATACCGGCGAATCGTTATGCCCAATTGGCGCCACGGGTCAAGGCTATCTGTGCCGAATACGGCCAAACCTATAACAGTGGGCGACTGTCGGTGCAGTTCTATCAGGTCATCTATGCTATCTGCCGGCATGCTTTTCCGTCACGTCCGCGGTCCATTTGACCCTTCCGTGCACGGCAAAGTGATTGGCTCAGCCCGGCCACTGGCGTAGAGTGCCGTTTCGTTCCTAGTCCGTGAGACACCCATGTATTCGCAACAAGAGGCCCTGGGCCAGCTGCTTGACTATAGTGCGCTGGATTCTGACCAGCAGAAAGCGCAAGAATTTATTGTTGAGTTTGTCCGTGCTAACTCGGACTATTGGTCGCGTGCCAATCTGGCCGGTCACCTAACCGGCTCGGCCTGGATAACGGATGTCCGGCGTGAGCACGCGGTATTGCTGCACCATAAGAAGCTGAACATGTGGCTGCAACCGGGTGGGCACATCGATGCCGATGATGCCGACCTGGCTCAGGCCAGCTTACGTGAGGCCCAGGAAGAGACCGGGCTGTTTGATTTGGCCTTGGCGCAACCGGGTATCTTTGATCTGGACGTGCACCGCATTCCGGCGCGGCCGTCGGAGCCGGAGCATTGGCACCTCGATGTTCGCTTCTGGTTTGTCAGTGCTGAGCAAAGCTTAGTGCTGAGTCATGAATCCAATGCTTTGCGCTGGTTAAACCGAGCCGAGATCGGCCAACTGACCCAGGAAGAATCGATTATGCGTATGGTCCGCAAGAGCCTTTCAACCCAACCAACCTAGGCTGATTGTGCAGCGCAATAAAAAGGGCGACCCTAGGGTCGCCCTTTAGCGGTACAAGCAGGTTGGTTCGAGTGCCTGCTAAGGCTCGGTTCTAGCCGAACTGGTTCATGGTGTTCTCGTCACCGGCCGCCTTCAATGCATTGTCTCCGGAAAAATATTCTTTATGGTCATCGCCTATATCTGAGCCAGACATTTGCTGATGTTTCACGCAGGCGATACCTTGGCGTATTTCTTGTCGTTGCACGCCGGCAACATAGCCCAGCATGCCATCGGTACCAAAGTAGGCTTTGGCCAGGTTGTCGGTCGACAGCGCCGCCGTATGGTAGGTTGGCAGGGTAATGAGGTGGTGAAATACGCCGGCATTCTGGGCCGCATCCAGTTGAAATTGTTGGATGCGACGATCGGCTTCCAGGCCGAGTGGGGTCTCGTCATAGTTCGGCTGCATCAATTCGCCGCGTGGGTAGGCCGAGACGTCGGTGCCGGCCGCCGACCATTCATCGAACAGTTGCTGGCGGAAACTTAGGGTCCAGTTGAACGACGGCGAGTTGTTATAGACCAGCTTGGCCGTGGGCACCACCGCTCGAATTCGGTCAACCATGCCGCCAATTTGGCCCACATGGGGTTTTTCGGTTTCGATCCAGAGTAGGTCGGCGCCAGCCTTCAGCGCTGCGATGCAATCGAACACACAGCGATCTTCACCACTGCCGGGCCGGAACATGAACAGTCCCGATGGCAGACGTTTGGGTCGCACCAGCTTGCCGTCCTGGTGCAGGACCACATCGCCCGGGTTCAACATCTGCGGCGTCACTTCTTCGACATCCAGGAAGCTGTTGTACTCGTCTGCCGCGTCGCCGGCGACTCTGACCTTGGCGATCTGTTTGGTGAGACCGGCCCCTAAGGAATCGGTGCGGGCGACGATAATGCCGTCATCGACACCAAGCTCTAAAAAGGCATAACGCACCGCGCGGATTTTTGCATGAAAGTCTTCATGCGGCACCGTGACCTTGCCATCCTGGTGGCCACATTGCTTTTCATCGGCGACCTGGTTCTCCAGTTGGATGCAGCAGGCACCGGCCTCAATCATCTTCTTAGCCAA
>JBLHFL010000127.1:0-6507 GCA_047618105.1 Granulosicoccus sp. | reverse complement strand
GCCAATACCCTTTATCACTTCGATATCAACGGCCTGCAACTGGAACCCGCGCTCGATAGATTCGCGCAGTTTTTCATAGCGCCGTTGTTTGATGCTGGCTTTACCGAACGTGAGCGCAATGCCGTCAATTCCGAATTCACCGCCTCGCTACAGAATGACGAGCGACGCATTGAAGATGTCATGCGCGAACTGACCAACGCCGGCCATCCCGCCTCGCGCCTGGCCATCGGCAACCTGTCGACTCTGACCTCGCCAGAGATGACCACCCGGTTACGCACCTTCTATCGGCAGCATTATGTCGCAGCCAACATGGCCTTGGCCGTCTACGGTCCGCAGGATATCGACACCTTAGAGTCTTGGGCTGTGGACTACTTTGCCGGCGTGCGCGCCCAGCAAGCGCCAAAACTCAACTACGATGTGCCCCTGTTCGATCCGGTGCAACTGCCCTTGCTGGTCACAATCGAGCCGCGCCGGGAGATGCGTCGCCTGGAACTGCGTTTTCCCATCCCTGGCACGGCCGGCCAACTGGCGAGCAAACCCAACCAATATGTCGGTCACCTGCTCGGCCATGAATCCACCGGTTCGCTCTTATCGGTACTGAAGAGCAAGGGTTGGGCCGAAAACCTATCCGCAAACAGCGGCGGCCTGACCGATTCCAATACCACCTTTGATGTCCAGATCGACCTCACCCCAGACGGACTGGCCAACTGGCAAGCGGTCACCGAGCTGCTGTTCAGCCATATCGAATTGATTCGTCAGGCCGGGATTCAGGAATGGATTTTTGACGAGCAAAAGAATATCAATGAGATGGCCTTTCAATTCGCGGAAAAGGTTGGGCCCAGTTCGACTGCGGTGGCTCTGGCCGAGAATCAGCGTTATTACCCGGCGGCGCAGGTGCTCTCGGGTCCCTACCGGTTGGCAGACTTTACTCCAGCGGCGATTGAACAGGTCCTATCGGCCCTAATACCCGATAACGCGCTAGTTGTATTGGTCCGGCCGGATGCCGAAGCTCAGCGCGAGAGTCAGTACTACAACACGCCTTACCGTAGCGAGCAATTGGCCGGTGCCACGGTGGCCCGGTGGCGCACTCCGAGTCGAGTGCCTGCCTTGGCCCTGCCGAAGGCCAACCCCTTTGTGCCGACCCAATTCAATGTGCAACCGACACAGCAGGCCGCCTCGGCACTGTACACTCATACACCGCAAATCCTGTTTCAGGACATGGGTAAAACCCTGTGGTTTGAACAAGATGATGCCTTTTACACGCCCAAGATCGACATTCATCTGTTGTTAGAAACCAACTACGCCAACACATCCGCCAGCCAAGCGATGGCCACGGCTCTCTATCTCGACCTGGTCAACGATGCCCTCAATGAAGTTCGCTATGAGGCCGGCCTGGCCGGCTCCGGTTATGGCATTGCCTTAGTCGATAATGGCATACAGGTGCGACTCTATGGCTATCAGGATAAGCTCCACCTGCTGCTCGACACCCTTATTCTGGAGCTGACCGAGCACCGCATCAGCCCAGAGCGTTTTGTCCTCCAAAAAGCAGAGACCTTACGCGCCCTGCGCAACCGTTCGGAAGATCCGGTAATTAGCCAGATGATCCGCCAGTTAAACGAATGGCTCACGGCCAACAGTTTTTCAGTCGCCGAACAACTGGCGGCGGTACAGGCCTTGACCCCAGAAAGCCTATTGACGGCGCGCTCTGAGTGGCTGGCGAGCAGTCGACTGGAACTGCTGGTGCATGGCAATATCCTCGCCGAGCAGGCCAAGGTTCTGGCCCAACGCATCGATAGGATAATCCCTCAGGGCGGCAGTCAATCCGCTGAACGAGCCATCGCCAAACTGCCAGCGCGCGATTTCCTGGCTCGGGTCGAGATTGATCACGCCGATTCGGCCATGCTGGAACTGTATCAGGGTGACAACAGTAGTCTGCGCGAACGCGCGCTCTATGCGCTGTTAGCTGAGACCATGAGTGCGCCCTACTTTGCCGATTTGCGCACCCGCGAGCAACTGGGTTATATCGTCTTGGCGCGGGCCTATCCGATCGATGGTTTGCCGGCCCTGCTGCTCTATGTGCAGTCGCCGAGTACCGACGCGGCCATGGTGCAACTCTATTCGAACCGTTTCTTAAGTCGTTTTGCCCAGAAGTTGGCCAATATGAATGACCTTGGTTTCGAGGCGTATAAACAGGGCCTCATGACCGGACTGACCGAACCAGACAAGAATCTCTTTGCCCTGAGCAGTCGCTATTGGCAGAACATTCAGGATGGCAACCACAACTTCAATACGCGAGCGCGCATTGCCTCTGAAGTTGACAAGATCAGCCTAGAAGGTTTTCGACGTTTCTATGATATCCGCATACTGGGAGACGCAACCCGCTCATTGACCTTGCATCAGGTCGGCGTGAATATGACCGACGACTATGCCGAGCATGCGCAAAACATTGTCGGCAAATACCCGTTGGATCGGCCAAAGGCCTGGCCCGACGATGTTGAGTGGATCACACCGACCTTCAATAACATTAATGATTAAGGGTTAGGAATTAGGAATTAGGAACAGAATAGGGGGGCTGGTCCGGACCGGCCAGTAACAAAGGGCGGCTGGCTGCGCCCTGCTAGGGCTAGACCGGCCGCTTGGGCAACTGGCGTTGCTAGGCGGCTCAAGAATTTATCGGGCTTACCTGAAGTCTTCTTTCACTTGCGGATGAGGATTACGCGGCAGTACAACCAACACGTTAACGCCCGTACCAGTGTTGGTCACCTCGACATAGCCATTCAACATCTGCGCCAACCGGCGGGTCACCACATAGGTTAGACCGGGACCGACTTCCTGACCGTGTTCGATAATGGAGATATACTCGGTCATAACATGTTTCAGTTGATCGGGCTTGAACTGCCGTCCGGCGATGGTGAAGTTAATCCGTAAGGAGTCACCCAAAGCTGCGTCCAAATAACCGATCAGACTGATATTGAGCGTAGAGTCCTCGTTCATGCGAATTAACGACTGCACAATGCGCGAGAGCAGGTTTTTCAGCCAGTTAGGGTCGGACACTACCGGCATCTGGTCTTCCGGATTATCCAACTTGAGCTTGACCTTGCGGATCTTACCCAGTGGAATCCAGTCATCGACCAATAGATTCAACTCACCAAGGAAGTCGAGTTCCTGATAATTCGGCAGTTCGGAGCGCAGCTGCAGTTGGGCCAAGGCTTGCAAATCGGCGGCGTAACGCTTCATCCCTTCGGCACGGGTGCGGATAACGGCCAAGGTGTCTGCGCCCTGATCGCTGGTCAGTTCAACAATTTCATCCATGGCGTGATCCAATGCCGCGGCCATATTGCGCAGCGAATGATCCTTTTCTTGGGTGGAATTGAGCACGATGCGGCGCAGTTCACTGGCTTTTTTGCTGTCGTATTCTAAGCGGTCGAGCTTCAATTGCTGTTCCTGCACCTGACGTTTGGTCCGGCTGTGACTTCGATTAGACTCGGCCACCTCCATTTGGCTTTGATTTAAAGCCAACATACTGATCAGGCCGGCAATAAAAATACCGGCGATCAGCGCTGCCCAGATCAGCGGAATAAACTTATCAAAGGTCATATAGCCGATTATGGATCCGACGCCCAGCCAAAAAACCAGGCTCGCCAACAATAACTGTTTTAAACGGGTTCGAGGATTCACCCACTGCTCTCCATGTAATAGGTCAACTGAATGACTATGATCGATTCTTGCTTCAGCGAGATAGTTTGCCAGATTAGGACACACTTTAGCAGTCACTCTACCAAACGAATGCTCTATATGGGCCATGAATATAGAAAAAAGTGATCATTTATACCATCGCGCCAGGCGTATAGCGTTGAATCGCTCTAAAATGCCCTTATTGGACGTACTGGGCGCCGTGCAAATGGCTTATTTTTTTCGCAGTCGGTCTACACCATTGAGTTAAGGACCCGAAGCACCTAGAATGGTACAAAATTGACCACTTGGACAAGTTAATGACATCCCAACTCCAGACTGCCCGTTTAGCCCTGTCACTGATGGATCTTACCTCGCTAAATGATGATGACACCGCAGCGACCATCGGCCGGCTCTGTCACCAGGCGCAAACGCCCGAGGGCTCGCCAGCCGCGGTCTGTGTCTATCCGGCCTTTATCAACCCGGCCCGCAAGACCCTAGCGCAACTGAAGCTCACCCAGGTCAAGGTCGCCACCGTTACCAATTTCCCACACGGTAATGCCAACCTTGCCAGCGCGCTCGCCGAAACCCGTGCCGCCGTTGCCGCCGGAGCCGATGAGGTCGACCTGGTGTTTCCCTATAGGGCCCTTATGGCCGGCGATGCCGATGTCGGCCGGCAAATGGTCAGCCAATGCAAAGGGGTCTGCGGCCCAGCGGTATTGCTCAAGGTTATTATCGAGAGCGGTGAGCTGGCCACACCCGAATGGATCCGCCAAGCCTCCGAGCTGGCAATTGAAGCCGGCGCCGACTTTATTAAAACCAGTACCGGCAAGGTCGCCATCAACGCCACCCCAGAAGCAGCTGAAATCATGCTTCAAGCCATCAAAGACAGCGGGCGAGCGGTCGGCTTCAAGGCCGCGGGCGGGGTCCGCAATGTCGCCGATGCCGAGCGTTACCTGAGCCTGGCAGTGCAAATATTGGGCGCCGACTGGGTGACCCCGAAAAACTTTCGCTTCGGCGCAAGCAGCTTGCTGGCCAGCTTGCTCCAGACCCTCGGTCATGCTCCAGGGTCTCAGAGCACCGGCGAGGCCGGCAGCCCAGAAAATTCAGATCGCCCCTATTAATACGTTGTTCGGAGTGTAGGCCATGTTTTTACCGCAAGAGATTATCCGTAAAAAACGCAACGGGGGGGAGCTGAGCGAGGCCGAGATCCAATGGTTTGTGAACGGCATTCGCGACGAATACGTTACCGAAGGCCAGATTGGTGCCTTTGCCATGGCCGTCTATTTTAAGCATATGACACTGGCCGAACGGGTTGCGCTAACGCTGGCGATGCGCGACTCCGGTAGCGTGATGAGTTGGCCGAACGCCAAAGGCCCGATCGTCGACAAACACAGCACCGGCGGGGTCGGCGATGTCGTTAGCCTGATGCTGGGCCCGATGGTCGCCGCCTGTGGCGGTTATGTGCCGATGATTTCCGGGCGCGGCCTGGGCCATACCGGCGGCACGCTCGATAAGTTTGAGAGCATTCCCGGTTACGACCCCTACCCCAGCCCGGAAAAGTTCAAGCAGATCGTCGATGACATTGGCGTCGCAATTATTGGCCAAACCGGCAATTTGGCCCCAGCGGATAAGCGCTTCTATGGCGTGCGAGATATTACCGCCACGGTTGAAAGCATCGATCTGATCACCGGTTCGATTCTGTCGAAGAAACTCGCCGCCGGCTTGGATGCCCTGGTGATGGACGTCAAGGTTGGTGATGGTGCCTTTATGCCCAGCTATGCCGACAGTAAGGCCCTGGCTGAAAGCATCGTTCGGGTCGCCAATGGCGCCGGCACGGCCACTACCGCTATCCTCACCGATATGAATCAGGTGCTGGCGCGATCCGCCGGCAATGCCCTGGAGGTCCGCGAGGCGGTCGATTATCTCAAGGGTGTGCGCCGCGATCCGGTGTTGCACGAGGTCACCCTGGCGCTCTGTGCAGAAATGCTCTGTGCCGCCAAACTGGCTGACTCTCAAGCGGCGGCGCTCACGATGCTGCAAGACGTCCTCGACAATGGCCAGGCCTTGGCGAAATTCGCGCAGATGGTGCACGCCTTGGGCGGCCCGGCCGATTTTGTCGAGCGGATGGACCACTACCTGAGCGCCGCGCCCCTGGTGCAGCCGATTTTAGCGACCCGGTCTGGCTTTGTGAGCCATATCAAGACCCGAGAGTTAGGCTTGGCTGTGGTACAGTTAGGCGGTGGTCGGTCCCGCGCCGACCAAAAGATTGACCACGCCGTGGGCCTCGACCGCATTATAAAATTGGGCGAATACGTTCAAACCGGCGAGCCACTGCTTTATGTCCATGTGCAGAGCGCCGCGCAGTTTAACGCCGTTCAAGAACAGCTACTCAACGCCTTCACCCTAGCGGATCAGGCACCGGAATCGATACCGGCGGTCTATGAGATTATCCGCGCCTGACAGGAGCTTTAAACGCGATGAAACGAGTGCATATTATGGTGCTGGATTCTTTCGGCATCGGGGCGTCGCAAGATGCCGTAAAATTCGGCGATGTGGGCGCCAATACCTTGGGTCATATCGCCCAATATTGCGCACAGGGCAAGGCGGATATTAAGCGCTCGGGCCCATTGACGTTGCCCAACCTGACCCGTCTGGGTCTGATCAATGCCGCCACCCAAAGTAGCCAAGGCGAGGTACCACAGGGCATGGCGCAGGCAAGCCAGCCTATTGCCAGCTATGGCTATGCCGAAGAGTTATCGAGCGGTAAGGATACGCCCAGCGGCCATTGGGAGATTGCCGGCGTGCCGGTGTTATTCGAATGGGGTTACTTCC
>JBLHFL010000126.1:0-6515 GCA_047618105.1 Granulosicoccus sp. | reverse complement strand
GTCGCCGATACCTATGGCCGGCAGGCGGTATCGCAGATTGTCACCTTCGGCACCATGGCGGCCAAGGCGGTGGTCCGGGATGTGGCGCGGGTCCAGGGTAAGCCCTTTGGTCTGGCCGATCGCCTGTCCAAGTTAATCCCGCCCGATCCGGGCATGAAGTTGAGTCGAGCCCGAGACGAGGTCGCTGAGCTGAAAGAGTTCCTCGAGTCCGATGAGGAGGGCTTGGAGATTTGGGAGATGGCGCTGAAACTCGAGGGCATCACCCGGCAAACCGGCAAACATGCCGGTGGTGTGGTGATTGCGCCAACCAAACTGACCGACTTTTCGCCACTATTGTGCGATGAAGACGGTACCGGACTGGTGACCCAGTTCGATAAGAACGACGTCGAGTACGCCGGTCTGGTGAAGTTTGACTTTCTCGGGTTGCGCACGCTGACCATCATCGATTGGGCGCTGAAAATCGTCAATCCACGCCGTTTGGCGCTGAATTTGCCCGCGATCGATATAGCCGATATTCCGCTTAACGATGAAGCGGCCTTTGTGTTGTTGCAGAAATCGCACACCACGGCCGTATTTCAACTTGAGTCACGCGGCATGAAAGATCTGGTCACCCGGCTGAAACCGGACTGCCTAGAAGATATGATCGCCCTAGTGGCCTTGTTTCGTCCGGGTCCATTGCAGTCGGGCATGGTCGACAACTTTATCAATCGTAAGCACGGTCGCGAAGAGCTGTCTTATCCGGACGTGCAGTATCAGCACGAACTGCTTAAACCGATCCTAGCACCGACCTACGGCATTATTCTCTATCAGGAACAGGTGATGCAGATCGCCCAGGTCCTTGCCGGTTATACCCTAGGCGGTGCCGATATGTTGCGCCGCGCCATGGGCAAGAAAAACCCAGAGGAGATGGCTAAGCAACGCGACAGCTTTGAACAGGGCGCGATCAATAACGGCATCGATGGCCACCTGGCCATTAAGATTTTTGACCTGGTGGAAAAATTTGCCGGCTACGGCTTTAACAAGTCGCACTCTGCCGCCTATGCCCTAGTGTCCTATCAGACACTCTGGCTGAAAACCCATTATCCAGCCGCCTTTATGGCGGCGACCCTGTCGTCTGAACTGCAGAACACCGACAAGGTGGTGATCTTCGTTGAAGAGTGTCGTCAACTGGCGATCGATGTCTTGCCACCGGATGTTAACGCCGGGGACTTTGCTTTTACCGTCAATGCGCAAGATCAGATTATCTATGGCCTGGGTGCCATCAAGGGAGTCGGCGAAGGTCCGGTCGAAGCGATAGTCGCCGCGCGTGAGCAGGGTGGTGATTTCAAAAACCTATTTGATTTTTGCGCCCGGGTTGACACTAAGAAGCTCAATAAACGCGCTATCGACGCTCTGATTCGGGCCGGTGCGATGGACACCATCGGCCCGCACCGCAATATTATGCTCGCCGCGATGCTCGACGCCATCAAGGTCGCCGAGAAGTCCGCCGCCAACACTGCCGCGCGCATGGAGGATATGTTTGGTCTAATCGAGGCCGAGGTTGAGGTTGATGTCTACGCGCTCTACGACCAAGTGCCGGAAGCGGCGTTGAAAGAGCGCTTGGCGGGAGAAAAAGACACCTTGGGACTGTATTTGACCGGCCATCCGATCGATGAATTTGAGGCGGAAGTGCAGCAGGTGGTCTCAATGCGCCTGGGCGATCTCGATGGCTCGGTTGAAGAACTGAAGCGATCGCGGCGCGGCAATATCAAGACCTTTGCCGGCTTGGTGATGGGGGTGCGTACTCGGCAGACTCAACGTGGCGAAACCATGGCCATCGTCACGCTCGATGACCGTACCGGTCGCCTGGAGATGACGCTCTTTGGTGAGGCCTATGCCGAGTTTAAGCACCTGATGGTCGTCGATACGGTCGTCGTCGTCGAAGCCGAGGCCGGTTGGGATGATTATAACGATCGGCCGCGCATTCGCGCGCAGAAGGTCTATACCCTGGTAGAAGCCCGGCAGGCGTTGATCAAGGGGGTTGAGTTTAAGGTCGAGGCTGCGCAGGCCCAAGCTTTCTTGGCCAAACTCAAGGCGTTGGTTCGCTCCGATCTGCCCGAGGACCGCGGCTGTACGGTCTGGATCCGCTATGCCAATGACTGGGCTCAGGGCGAAGTGATGCTCCACAATCGCTATCGGATTCCACTGGAAGATGAGACCTTGCATGCCCTGAAACAGTCCTTTGGTGCAACCGGCTATAAGTTTCGCTACCAATAGGGTGCTCTAGGCCTGTCGCTCGAAACGGCTATTACGCCGGGCAGCCAGTGCTTCTCAGAGCCGGCTTGGGCATTAATTACTTTTGTTCATAGCTTAATCTTCACATGGGCGCTTGTTAGGCCGACCACAAGCCTTTAACCTGTGGTGAATATTTTCAATGTGAAGGGTCTACTTGGCGTCCTGTGGTGTAACCGGGCCGTGAAAAGACCTGACAACTAAAGACTTTGACGGGAACTCAGATGAATCCAGATTATCTTGACTTTGAACAACCCATTGCCGATTTGATATCGAAAATCGATGAACTGCGGCTGGTGGGTAACCGAAATGATTTGAACATTTCCGGTGAAATTGAAAAGCTAGGCGCGCAGGTTCGCAAGATGACCGAGCAGATTTTTAACAATCTAACGCCTTGGCAAGTTTCGCAACTCTCTCGGCATCCTAAGCGGCCTTATACTCTAGACTATATAGAGCAGATTTTTACCGACTTTGACGAGTTGCACGGTGATCGACATTTTGGCGATGACGCAGCCCTGGTGGGTGGCATCGCACGCCTCGACGGTATGCCGGTAATGGTTCTAGGCCATCAAAAAGGCCGAGACGTGAAAGAAAAGGTTAAACGTAACTTTGGCATGCCGAAACCTGAGGGATACCGCAAGGCCCTCAGGCTAATGCAGACAGCCGAACGTTTTAACATGCCCATTCTGACCTTTATCGACACACCGGGTGCCTATCCGGGTATAGGCGCGGAGGAGCGCGGCCAATCGGAAGCCATCGCCTATAATCTTCTGAAAATGTCCTCTTTGAAGGTGCCGATTATCACCACCGTGATCGGCGAGGGTGGTTCCGGTGGCGCCTTGGCCATCGGCGTGTGTGATCATCTCAATATGCTCCAATACAGCACCTACTCGGTCATCTCACCCGAAGGTTGCGCCTCAATCCTTTGGAAGACCGCTGCGCGTGCCGCCGATGCAGCCGCGGCCATGGGCATCACAGCACCGCGTCTGCAGGAGCTGGGCCTGGTTGACCACATTATCAGCGAACCTCTGGGTGGTGCGCACCGTGATAAAACCCTGATCGCCAGTCGTGTTAAGGAAAGCCTAATATTACAGCTCAATAATCTTAAGCAAAAGCCGCATGACCAGCTGCTCGATCAACGCTATCAGCGGTTAATGTCCTTCGGGGTAACGGCCTAATCGATTCGCCTAGCCCTGCCTCGGGTCGGCCGCCAGGTCGACCGGTAGGCGCACAACTTGTGCAGGTTAGTCGCCTATCGTGCCTAATTGGGCACGACAAGTCAGCGAGTCGGTTACCGTTTGGAAGCTTGAATCAACAGGGGCGCATAAAGAATTGTCGAGACGTTTACTGAATCATAACAGCGTGACCGAAACTGTCATCGGTGATGACATTGCCCTGGTGCTCAACCGGGTTTTGAACGAAAACGAAGCTCTGGAGCGCATTCCAGCCTACCTCTTCGATATAGTATTTCACGATGGATCCCGTATTGGTCAAATCGACCTGCGTTTGGGTGAGACCCAGACGCTGGTCCTCTATGGCGGTCAGGTCGGCTACGGCATCGATCGGATTCATCGGGGTCACGGCTACGCCGCGGCGGCCTGTGAACTGTTGCGGGAAATTGCCCTCGATGTCGGCTTTCGGGAGTTGTGGATTACCTGTAATCCCGATAACCAGGCCTCAGTTAAAACCTGTGAACGTATTGGTGCACAATTTGTTGAACAGGTTGACGTGCCCGAAAGCTGTGAGCTCTACGGTCGCGGCGATCGGGTGAAATTGCGTTTTCTCTGGAAGCTGCGCTAGACCATGCTGAACCCTCTCGGATGGACCGCAACGGTGCATCAGGACCTGTGTCAGGATCTGCGCCAGTTCGGCGCCGTGCCCGTCTTCGTTGGTTTCAGCGGTGGGGTTGATTCCAGTCTGTTATTGCGCTTGGCCTGCGATGCCTTCGGTCCTGAACGGGTCACCGCGGTTCATATAAACCATGGCCTATCGGCTCAAGCCGGGCAGTGGCAGGACTTTTGCCAGCGCCAGGCTGAGCAACTTGGCTGCCAGCTTAAAACCCATGCTGGGAGCGTTGCCGCGACCGGCACCGGTATTGAGGCGGCGGCGCGAGATCTGCGCTATCAGCAATTTTCCCATATAGTGACAGAGGGCGGCGTGCTCTTGCTGGGCCACCATTTGGATGACCAGATAGAAACCTTTTTTTTACGGCTGATGCGCGGCACCGGCTTGCAGGGACTCAAGGCGATGTCCCGTTCGAGCCGACGCGGCAGCTATCAGCTATACCGCCCACTGCTCGATTTAAGCCGCCAGCAAATTGAATCCCTAGCGACACAATGGCAGCTTGAGTGGATTGAGGACGATTCCAATGCGCACACGCGTTTCGACCGCAACTACCTACGTCAAACGGTACTGCCGCTGTTGGAAGCGCGTTGGCCGGCTTATCGCCAGCGGGTGCACAGCCTTATCGGACTGATCGACTCGCCCCAAGCCGATGCGGCCTTTGACGTGGGGCGTGAATTGCAACACCGTCTCAGCCATGACCAGGGTCTGAAGTTGGTGCAGTTGGACGGGCTGACGCCGGCGCAGCAGTTATCTCTATTGCATGCCTGGTTGCGGGCTATCGGCCAGCAGGTCCCGAGCAAAGTTCGCCTACAAGAAATCGCCTCAGCGGTGATCGACGCCCAGGCCGATGCAACGCCCGAGGTCCGCTTGGGTCAGGGATCGGTCCGACGCCACGGCTTGGCACTCTATTGGGTCGCTGATCGTTGCGAGCCCGGACCCGCACCCCTATTGATCCTCGATGTGGCCAGCGACTGGCCCGGCGTGGGGTGTATCAGGCTGGTCTCGGCCGACTCTGGTCCAGATCGACTCAGAGCCGATTTGCCCAGCTTGCATTGGCGTATCCGAGCCGGAGGCGAGATGTTGCGGCCGATGGGTCGCGCCAAGCGTCGTGATCTAAAACGCCTGCTGCAGGAATACCGAGTGAAACCCTGGGACCGCTCACGCCTGCCCCTGCTGTATAGCGGCGATGAGCTGATCGGGGTGGCCGATCTGTTGCTCTCAGCCGACCACCTCGCCGGCAACGACGAACCAGGCCTGCGGGTTATTTGGCAAAATACTGAAAATGCTGATTGAGGGAATCGGCTTATTTTGTTAATCTGATCCCCCATCTGAAACACACTATTTTTCGAGCGAATCTTCTACCTGTGAGCCCAGAGCTACACGGGATGTGTTCGTTTTTTGATGGGATCGTATATGACTCGTTACATCTTTGTTACCGGCGGCGTAGTATCTTCTTTAGGCAAGGGCATCGCCTCGGCCTCGCTCGCAGCCATCCTCGAAGCACGTGGCCTAAAGGTTACTCTGCTCAAGCTTGATCCCTATATCAATGTTGATCCGGGCACCATGAGTCCATTCCAGCATGGCGAAGTCTTTGTCACCGAAGATGGTGCCGAAACCGATTTGGATTTGGGTCATTACGAACGCTTCGTCAATACCACTATGACCCGCCGCAACAACTTCACGTCCGGTCGAATCTATCAAGACGTGCTCAAGAAGGAACGCCGGGGCGATTACCTAGGCGGCACGGTGCAAGTCATTCCGCACATTACCGATGAAATTAAGCGCCGAGTTATTGAGGGAGCCGGCGATGCCGACGTCGCCTTGGTTGAAGTCGGCGGTACTGTGGGCGATATCGAATCCTTACCCTTCTTGGAAGCCATTCGCCAACTCAAGGTTGAACTCGGTAGTCGACGCGCGCTGTCGGTGCACCTGACATTGGTGCCTTATCTGGCCACCGCAGGCGAGGTCAAGACTAAGCCGACTCAGCATTCAGTCAAGGAGCTGCGCACCATCGGTCTGCAGCCAGACATCTTGCTGTGCCGGTCAGACCGACCCATCGGTAAGACCGAATTGCGCAAAATCTCCCTATTCACCAACGTCGAAGAACGTGCGGTTATCCCGCTTATCGATGCCGATACCATCTATCGCATCCCGGGCATGCTGGCGAAGGCCGGGCTCGACGCCATCGTGGTCGAACGATTCGGTCTGGACTGCCCGCCCGCCGACCTATCGGATTGGGAAGATGTGACCGAACGCAAGTTGCATCCTGAGCAAGAAGTCACCATTGCCATGGTTGGCAAGTACATGGATCTGCTAGATGCCTACAAGTCCTTGATCGAAGCGATAGACCATGCCGGTATTCGCTCTCGAACGCGGGTTAAGATCCAGTACATCGATTC
>JBLHFL010000125.1:0-6563 GCA_047618105.1 Granulosicoccus sp. | reverse complement strand
CCGCTTGTATGACCGGATTGCGGCGGCAAAACGCTCCTCCTCGGTGGCGATTTGGGCGCCGAGCAGGTCTACGCGCGCGCCAACACCGAGTTTGCGCGCCTTTTTCAGTAGTTTCTGCACTACGGCGGGTGCAAGAGTGGCTTGTGCCTGCAGCACGTATTCACAATAGAGGTTGACCAGGCGCACCCCGCCGGAGCCTGGCAAGCCATACTGCTCGACCAACTCCACGGCACGGTGCCAATCTTGCTCGCTTTCCAGTATCGCCAACCAGAGCCGAAAGGCTTGCCGAGAGTGATCCTCATCGGCATCCACTAACGCCCGCCGCAAAACCTCTTCTGCGTGCCCTAGGACCCCGGCGGCGTAGTAGTCTTGTGCAATCTCTAAACTCAGCTCGGCCGAGCTGTGGCCGGCTATTTCGGCCTCAGAGATGGCTTCATGCACCGATACAGCCTTGTCAAACTCGCCGCGACGCCGGAACAACTCCGCCAGCGCGAGATATATTTCGACGTTTGCCGCACTTATGGGGAATTTACTGAGCCAATCGGCCACATCACCTTCGAACGAGGTCAGGTCGAAGTGGTAGTCGCCCAAGATAAAGCGACGTCCGGCAAAGCGGGCAGGCAAGAATTTACGGAACAGATTTAACCAGGTAACCATGAATGCGCTCAGCGTTTTCCGACCAAGCGCCCTAGGACCAACCCTAAGAATAGACCTGTGATCAGAAAGGTAAAATAGATAACAAAGGCCGGCACAGCCGGCAAGGTCCAGGCAGCAAAGCCAAACACAATGGGGGCACTGTTGCCCCAACCGACCAACCAACCTGCCACTAAAACCAACAACACTCCTACTAATTTAATAAAACCCAAAGCTACAATGACTCCTGTTGAGCGCTCTAGAGCGACTTATTCGTCTAGGCTATCGTTCACCGACTCACGTAATTCTTTACCCGGCTTGAAATGGGGTACAAATTTACCCTCCAGCTCAACCGATTCACCGGTTTTCGGGTTGCGGCCGACTCTGGGCGAACGATAATGCAGCGAGAAACTGCCGAAGCCACGAATTTCAATCCGCTCACCAGCCGCTAAGGCCTGTGCCATATGATCTAACATCGTTTTAATGGCCAGTTCAACGTCACGCACTGATAACTGACCTTGTCGGTCAACTATCCTTTCAATCAGTTCGGACTTGGTCACACCTGAACCCCCCCAATACGGCATCTAATAATCGCTTAATATTTAGACTAAAGCAGCGGCCTAAATAACACAAGTAATTATTTTTAAACGATTTTTTGTCATTTTGGGCAATCCGATCCGGCTTTTACTGGGCTCTGAAATTAGCCCGGCATAAGCGTCGAATTAGGCAAGGTTAGCCGTGATGGTGGGGCATTTCGTGCAGGCATAAAAAAAGCCGGCTCAAGGCCGGCTTTTTCATCTAAGAGTTAGGCTCTTAGTTATTACCTTCTTCGAGTTTAGCCTTGATCAGGTCACCAATATTGGTTGGGCCAGATGCTTCGATGGTCTTCTCTTTCAGGTCTTTAACAGCTGTTTTCTCGTCAGCAAAGTCTTTCGCTTTGATCGACAGGCTGATGACGCGGTTTTTGCGGTCAACACTGATGATCTTGGCTTCAACGGCGTCGCCTTCTTTCAACACGTTCCGGGCATCTTCTACCTTGTCACGTGATATCTCAGAAGCCTTCAATATGCCTTCGATGTCGTCTTGCAGGGTTATGATGGCGCCTTTAGCGTCAACTTCCTTAACGATACCGTTAACAATCGCGCCCTTGTCGTTCTCTGAAGCGTATTCAGCAAACGGATCCATATCCAGCTGCTTAATACCTAAAGAGATACGCTCGCGTTCTGGGTCGATAGACAGGATGGTAGTTTCCAGCTCGTCGCCTTTCTTGTACTTACGTACGGCTTCTTCACCAGATTCGTGCCAGCTGATATCGGACAAATGTACCAGACCGTCAATGCCGCCTTCCAAGCCGATGAAGATGCCGAAGTCAGTGATTGACTTGATCTTACCGGATACCTTGTCGCTCTTGTTGAAACGGTTACCGAAGTCTTCCCATGGGTTAACCACGGTCTGCTTGATACCTAAAGAGATACGACGACGTTCTTCATCGATGTCCAGTACCATTACTTCAATATCGTCACCAACCTGAACAACCTTGGATGGGTGGATATTCTTGTTGGTCCAATCCATTTCGGATACGTGAACCAGGCCTTCAACGCCTTCTTCCAGCTCAGCAAAGCAACCGTAATCGGTCAGGTTAGTGACCTTCGCGGTAACTTTAGCATCTTCTGGGTAACGCGCTTTGATATCAACCCATGGATCTTCGCCCAACTGCTTGAGGCCTAAAGATACACGGTTACGCTCGCGGTCAAACTTCAATACTTTAACGTCAATCTCATCGCCCACTTGCACGATTTCGCTCGGATGCTTAATACGCTTCCAGGCCATATCGGTAATGTGCAACAGGCCGTCTACGCCACCCAAGTCAACGAAAGCACCGTAATCGGTCAGGTTCTTAACGATACCCTTAACTTCTTGACCTTCTTGCAGGTTAGCCAGCAATTCTTCACGTTCTGCGCTGTTGCTCGCTTCGAGCACGGCACGACGTGATACAACTACGTTGTTACGACGTTGATCGAGCTTAATAACTTTAAATTCCAGTTCTTTGCCTTCCAAGTGCAAGGTG
Organism: Granulosicoccus sp.; assembly: GCA_047618105.1. Classification (GTDB taxonomy): domain Bacteria; phylum Pseudomonadota; class Gammaproteobacteria; order Pseudomonadales; family Natronospirillaceae; genus Reinekea. The sequence continues at coordinate 3,862 of JBLHFL010000125.1, read as the reverse complement.
TCACGCACTGGACGGATATCAACCAAAGAGCCTGGCAGGAATGCACGAACGGATTTAACATCAACGGTGAAACCACCTTTGACCTTACCGTTAATAACACCAATAACCACTTCTTTTGCTTCGTATGCTTTTTCGAGTTCAGCCCATGCTTCAGCGCGCTTGGCTTTTTCGCGAGACAGACGAGTCTCACCAAAACCATCTTCAACCGCTTCCAGCGCAACCAGCACTTCATCGCCGATTTGGATTTCCAACTCGCCCGCATCATTTAAGAATTGAACGCGTGGGATCACACCCTCAGATTTAAGACCTGCGTGAACAGTAATCCAATCCGAGTCGATGCCAACTACAACACCAGTTACAATGGAGCCTGGCTCCATTTCAATCGTTAATAAGCTTTCTTCAAATAGATCAGCAAAAGATTCAGTCATTTATATTAAGTTCCTAAGCTTTAACGCCGCAAATAAATTCATTTACGACTTTACCGCAGTCCAGCTAATGCGGGTCTGTCAACATTACCTGAAAACACCGACGCTGCTGGCCATGTGGTGTTTCAAGGGGATAAAACCTGAGAGACAATGCCATGCATTTACGCTCAAATCAGGGTGGCGTATTATACTGATCGAAAGGCAAAACCCAAGCTTTTTAACGATGTTTCGTGAGTTATTTCCGAGCGCCCCGGTTTTTGGCAAGAACGGCACGGTTCTTTGGGGCAAGGAGGGGTACGACCCACTCTGGGCGAGTGGTCGCAAAATGGCGAAAAATGGCCTAGACCAGGTTGCGTACGCGGGCCTCGTTTTCAATATAGTCGACCACCTCTACAATCGTCATATTGGTGGTATCGAGCACGATCGCATCGTCTGCCGGGCGCAACGGCGCTATGGCCCTATTTTGATCCCGCTCGTCACGTTCAACGATATCCGTTAGAACGCGCTCAAATTCGACCACATCGCCCTTGGCCTGTAACTGCCGAACCCGGCGCTGGGCGCGTTCGTCGGCGGTCGCGGTCATAAAGATCTTGAGCGGTGCCTTGGTAAAGACAACGGTACCCATATCGCGACCATCGGCAACCAGCCCGGGCAACTCTGCAAAGGCGCGCTGACGTTTCAACAGGGCATCACGGACTCGATGGTGAGCCGCAACGATAGAGGCATTGATACCAACCTGCTCTTCGCGGATGTTTTCCGTCACCCGCTCGTCTTCCAGCATAATCTGTGTGCCGTTAGCGTCCTGGTCAAAGCGCACATCTAGGTGCTCAGCAATGACCGCAACGGCCGAGTCCTGAGTCAATTCAACCCCGTGGTTCGAGGCCGCCAATGCCGTCAACCGGTAGAGCGCACCGGAATCCAAAAAATGCCAACCCAAACGGCCCGCCAAGAGCATACTCACGGTGCCCTTACCGGCACCACCCGGACCATCAAGGGTTATTACTGGAGTTTCGGTGTTCATGCCTTGTCCTCTTACTTCGGGTTACTTCACTTCTGGCGCGCATTCTTGCCATCTTAACCTCGAATAGCAAGCCTTGGGCCGAAACTAAGTCGGTTATTTTGTTTGCTTCAGGTCTCAACATCGGTATAGGCGGTAACGGCAGAATCAGTCTTTTTGGCGCTCGGCGAGCATCTGAGTAAAGTGATCCCGGGCCGATTTAGCGCGCGTAAACACGGTGTGCAGCAGATCGCCGTCACCCTGCTCGATGGCTTGCTCCAGTATCGTCAGATCGGCCTGAAACCGCCTCAAAACAGAAAGCGTCGCGTCCTTATTGGTTAAGAAGATATCGTGCCACATAGTCGGGTCGGAGGCAGCAATGCGCGAAAAATCTCGAAACCCGCCGGCCGCGTATTTGAAAATTTCTCGATTATCCGACTCACGCGCCAATGTATCAACCAGTGAAAAAGCCAACAGGTGAGGCAAATGACTGGTCGCTGCCAGCACCTCATCGTGCCGTTCAACGCTCATTTCAACTACGTTAGCGCCGACTGCTTGCCAAAGTTGGGTAATCAGCTGAATGGCTGCGGGATCGCTCTCCGGTAACGGCGTCAGGATATGCATGTGACGATCGAACAGATCTGCCCTGGCGGCGGCTACGCCACTCTGCTCCGCACCGGCAATGGGATGGCCAGGGACAAAACAGCTTGGAAGAGTGCCTAGCCGCGCGCGCACCGCGCGGACGACCTCACCCTTGACGCTACCGACATCGGTTAACACCTGCAGCGAGCCGATGAGGGGCTTGATATCGTCAATAACAGCACCGATGGCCATCACGGGCACGGCCAGCACCACGACATCGACCCGAGGCAGGTCGGCCAGATCAGTTACAGCCTGATCCAAGACGCCCAATGCGACCGCTTGGTCGGCCACGCCCAACGAGCGATCATGGCCCAGCACGAACACCGATCGGTCGTTTAGACCCTGCGTTCGAATGGCTTTGCCAAATGAGGCGCCAATCAGACCCAGGCCGATAATGAGGATATTCAGTGGTTCTGTCATTCACTTGCTCCCGGTCGCACAATGGACCGCTTAAGCCTAATTGGCAGCATCGTGCTTACAGCACACCCTTGGGGTAGGATCCGAGGACTTTCACATCGACCGCCGTCTTCTTTAAGACTTCCATAGCTTCGATCACCGTTGGGTCGCTAATATGCCCGACAAAGTCGATAAAGAACACATAGGTCCAGTTACCCGATAAGGACGGGCGGGACTCCAACCGGGTCATATCGATGCCGAAATCATTAAACGACTTCAATAGATGATAGAGGGCGCCAGGTTCATTGCGCATCGAAACCACCAGCGACGTTTTATCGCCTCCGGATACACCGACATTCTGGGTGCCGATAATCAAAAAACGGGTCGAGTTATCGGGTGAGTCCTCAATTTTGGTCTCAATAATCTCCAAGTCGTAGAGTTCCGACGCCATCTCACCGGCGATCGCTGCCGAGTTCCATTCGCCCTTTACCCGCTTCGCCGCTTCTGCATTGCTGCTTACTGCGATCCGCTCTGCCAGTGGCATATGGGCGTCTAACCACTTACGACACTGCGCCAGTGACTGCTGATGGCTGTAGACCCGGGTAATCTTATCGAGTCGGGTATTGGGGCCGGCCATCAGATGATGGTGTATGCGCAACTCGACTTCACCACAGATTTTGAGGTTTGATGACATAAAGGTATCGAGGGTATGGTTCACCACGCCCTCGGTGGAGTTTTCGATGGGCACCACGCCGTATTGCACGGCGCCGGCCTCGACCTCGCGAAACACCTCATCAATCGCCGGCATGGGCTTAGTAATTACCCATTGGCCAAAATGCTTTTTTGCGGCCTGCTGGGTAAAGGTCCCTTCGGGGCCGAGATAAGCCACTTCGAGCGGCTTTTCCAATGCCAGACAGGCCGACATGATTTCGCGAAACAGACGCGCCATGTCCTCATTGCCCAAGGGCCCTGGGTTACGCTCCATCACCTGACTGAGTACCTGTGCCTCGCGCTCCGGCCGATAAAAGACGGCACTGCCTGGATCCGCCTGCAACTTAACCGCTGCCACGCGCATCGCGCATTCGGCCCGTTGCGATATCAATGCGACCATTTCGGTATCGAGCCGATCGATTTCTATGCGAAGCTTTTTAAGCTCGGCTTCTTCGTTACCAGGAAGGATTGGGGTCTGTTTATCGGTCATAGTCATTCTCAAATAGGTGGCGGAACTCGACGAGTGCCTGATCAATAAGCGAATCGTTAGGATGAAAAAAAGGTCCAGCTATAATAATGCGATTGGCAGCGCCGTGCATATTCAAAAGCTTATGAGTATAGGGCGCGACAGAAAGGCGGTGCAAAATGGCCTCGGCGGCGACAAGCACCGCCGAAGTTCGTTGACTAATGA
>JBLHFL010000124.1:0-6591 GCA_047618105.1 Granulosicoccus sp. | reverse complement strand
CCATAATGGTTCCGTTATGGCGTCAAAATCCGCGAGTGCAACCGGCGCGTACAGGGCCGGATTTTGTTCGGTCAATTCACTCAATATCTGTTTCACAAAGGTCGTGCCATGGAACGCCGGCAAGGCGGGGTAGGTGAATCGTCCCGGATTGTTTTGCGCAAAGGTCAGTAACTCCTGCGCCGAGGTCGGTGCCTGGGCGACATATTGACTGTCGTACATAAACACCAATTGAGCCATGCCCCAGGGCGCTTCCAAGTTATCGACCGGGGTCGTGAAGTCGAACAGGGTGGTCGGCTTGCGTTCGGTATCGACCAGGCGGTAGTTGGGTAGGTCTTGGGTGAAGGCGCCGTAGAGCAGGTCGTTTGCCTTCATATTGGCAAAATTTTCACCATTGATCCAAATCAGGTCGACGGCACCACCGGTTTGTTTTCCGGCCGCCTTTTCAGACAACACCTGATTGACGGCATTGGGCGCGACGTTCTTAACGTGTTTGATGGTGACCCCGTAATCCTCTTGGACCCGTTCGCTGGCCCACTTAATATAGTCATTAATATGCTCATCACCGCCCCAGGCATGGAAGTAGACGGTCTGACCCTTAGCCTGGTTGCTAATGTCTTGCCAGTCGGCGGCGCCGACCAGGGTAACGGCGGATAGCAGGGTTGTGGCCAAGAGTCGAAAGGGGGTACGCTGGATCATGAAAGCTGTCCTCGGTTGCTGGAAGGGCCGGTGGGCCACTAATAAACAATAGTGCACAAATGATCGCATTGTCGCCTGGTAGATGACAGCCCCCATCTTGATAAGTTGCCGGTACTCGCACTGATAAAATTGCCTAAAAACGACTAAAGTGTAGCTAGAATCGATTTTTCTATCGCACAAGGACAGCCAATGCACCTTGCCAAAAAACTCTCCCAGGAACGCGACCGACTTTGCCAAGACGCTCGTTACAGTGCCCTCAATGCCGCAAGCCAAGACGCCGTCTTGCGTTTGTGCCTGGCTAGCCCTTGGTTGGCTAATTGGGTTCAGGCCCAACCCGATTGGGTGCTGATGGTCGCGCAATTCGAAGCACCGGCGCATCCGGTGGACGAATTGACTGCGCTGGCGCAACATTGGTCGCTCGAGGGTGAGGTGGCCCTAATGTTGGATTTACGCCTCTGGCGCAATCGCCACCTGGCGCGATTGATGGCACGCGATATATGGCACCTCAGCAGTGTAGCGCAGACGGCGCTAGCGGTATCGACCTTGGCCGATGCCGCACTGCGTTGTGCTTTGGCCTGGTGTATGGCTTTTTGGCAAGCCAAGGACGGACTGCCCGCCCCCTGTGACTACTCCGATGGCCCCGCGCAGCTGGTGGTGTTGGCCATGGGCAAACACGGCGCAGAGGAACTTAATCTGTCGTCTGACATCGACCTAATCTTCACTTACTCCGGTCCGGGTACCACCAGTGGTGGGCGCAGCCATGAGGCATTTTTTACCCGAGTAGCCCGCAAGCTGATTCACGTGTTGGACGCGCGCACCGCCGAGGGCTTTGTGTTTCGAGTCGATATGCGCTTGCGCCCCTGGGGTCAGTCGGGTGCATTGGTTTCAAACTATGCGGCATTGGAAAACTATTATTTACACCAGGGCCGATTTTGGGAGCGTTTTGCCATGGTCAAGGCTCGCCCAGTAACCGGCCCTGAAGCGGCGCAGCAGGCCTTAGCGGATCTGTTGCACCCCTTCGTATACCGACCCTATGTCGATTATCAGGCGCTGGGCGCGTTGCGCGAGCTAAAAAGCAAGATTCAACAGGAAGTTCAACGCCAGCACGGCGCTGATAATATCAAGTTGGGCCAGGGCGGGATTCGGGAGGTTGAATTTATCGCCCAGATGTTTCAGTTAATTCGCGGCGGCCAAGAGGTGCTCTTGCAACAGCGCGGCACCTGGCCAGTGCTGCAAGTCCTGGCTCGGTTGCAGCTGTTGCCTGAGGCTGCGGTCGATGAATTGACCGCGGCCTATGATTATTTGCGTGATCTGGAGCATCGAATTCAGGCGATCAATGACCAACAAACGCAATTGCTGCCGACCGACGAAGTGAATCTCGAGCGTCTTGCCCTATCCCTCGGTGCCGAGTCGGTGCCGTCTATGTTGGCCGAACTGAGCGGTCATCGCGCCCGGGTGCACAGCCATTTCTCGGATCTGATCGCGGAGGAGGTCGAGGTCCAGGTTAATCAAAAACTTCTACCTTATATGCAAGCATGGCTTAGCGGATGCTGGACCGAGGCTGTCGCCGATCCGGATCCTGAGTTGACCGAGTCGGTGCTCAGCCTGGCCCAGATCCCTGCGGTGCAACGCCTATCCGCGGTCGCACGGGACAATATGGCCGGCTTTATTCCTCGCTTATGGCTGGAATTGGCCCGCTACCGAGATGCGCCAGCGCGACTGGTCAGCATCCGCCCGCTCTTGGAGGCCATCGTACGGCGCAGCAGTTATTTCGTACTATTTGCAGAAAACCCGGTAGCCATTTCCGAACTGGTCAAGCTAGTGCCGGCCAGCCCTTGGCTTGCCCGGCAGTTGCAGGAAAAACCCTTCTTGCTCGATGAGTTGACCGACCGGGCGAGCCTGTATCGCTTGCCCGATCGGGCCGAATTGCAGGCCGAGTTGCATCTGCTCCTGCTGCGCGTCCCGGAGGATGATCTTGAACGGCAGATGGAGCTGTTGCGTCACTTCCGCCATGCCCGGGCGCTGCGCGCGGCGGCGTGCGAAATATCCGGCGTGCTGCCCCTGATGAAAATATCCGACTATCTGGCTTGGGTGGCGGAGGTGGTGGTCGATCAGGCTTTGGCGTTGGCTTGGCGCCAACTGGTAGTCCGGCATGGCCGACCGAGTAAGGCTGACGGCGACTGGTGTGATCCGGACTTTGGCGTTATTGCCTATGGCAAGATGGGCGGCCTTGAGTTGTCTTATGAATCCGATTTGGATCTGGTGTTTTTGCACAACGCTTCTGCACAGGGTGTTACAGAAGGCCCCAAGGTTATAGATAACGGGGTTTTTATGGCGCGACTGGGGCAAAAATTAATCCACTTACTGAGCGCCATTACGCCGTCTGGACGACTTTACGAGATCGATACCCGACTGCGTCCGTCCGGCAATTCGGGTCTGCTGGTGAGCAGCCTGGCGGCCTTTGCCAAGTATCAACAGGACAAGGCCTGGACCTGGGAGCATCAGGCGCTCATCCGAGCGCGATTTATTGCCGGGGACAAAAGCCTAAAGCATGGCTTCGACGCCGTGCGTGCGGAACTACTCGCCAAGCCCCGCGATATCGTCAGCCTGCGCCGCGACGTTCTGGCCATGCGCCACAAGATGCGCGCCCATCTGTCCAGTCGGGCGCAGGGGGCTGACGCGCAGTTCAACTTTAAGCAGGACCCCGGCGGTATCGTTGATTTGGAGTTTCTGATCCAGTTTTTGATCCTAGCGTATGCCCATGACTCCCCGCAATTGACCCGATGGTCCGACAACGCGCGCTCGATCGAGGCACTCTACCGCTGTAAGATCTTCGATCAAGCTGACCGAAAAAACCTCTTGGCGGCTTATCTAACGCTGCGCCAGGAAGTGCACCATGCGATCCTCAAAGGTGAGTCCAACCGGCGGAAGCTAGAGGATTTGGCACCTGAATTGGTGCTTATTCGCAGTCAGGTAATCGACTATTGGCAACGCTATCTGGACCCACCGGGCTGACCCGGTGACTGAGGCCATGGTGCTAATTACCCTTGGCCCTGATATTTTGACGCTAGTGTCCGGTATCACAAATGTCATACAATAACGCCAATAATAATCTACCTATACTTACCACCAACCATTTACCGCTGTGCCATTGGGTGCTCGGTGTTTTAGGGAATATATATGGCAGCATTTGGTACCGTTTTTATGCCCGAAATGGCGTTGACCACCTTTGAAGGTAATCGTTGGAGTGACGCTGAGCTGGTCAATGCACAAACCATTGCGCTGCACCCGGGTGCTCATGTGTTGCACTACTCGAGTACCTGTTTTGAAGGTCTTAAGGCGTTTCGACATGCCGACGGCAGTGTCCACATATTTCGTATGGACGCCAATATTAAGCGCATGATGCAAAGCAGTCGGCTCTTAAGTTTGCCTGCCGTGGATCCGGTTCAGTTGGGTCAAATGATTATCGAGGTGGTTAAGAAATTCGCTCATGATGTGCCGGAGCAACCGGGTTCGATGTACATCCGACCGACCCACATAGGCACAGAGGCGGCCATCGGCAAGGCGGCGGCGGCCACCCTGAGTTCAATGTTGTATGTCCTGCTATCGCCGGTCGGGGATTACTTTGCCGGAGGCGCCAAGCCGTTGCGCTTGCTGCTGGAAGAAGACGGCATGCGCTGCGCCCCGCATATGGGCATGATCAAAAGCGGTGGTAACTACGCCAGCGCATTGGGGCCGATAGCCCGCGCGCGCGATAGCGTAGACGCCGACCAAATCCTGTTTTGCCCGAATGGCGATGTCCAAGAGACGGGCGCCGCAAACTTTATTCTGATCGATGGTAATGAAATCATTACCAAAGGATTGGACAGCAGTTTTTTACATGGTGTTACTCGAGATTCTTTATTAAAGCTCGCAGCCGATATGGGTATGACCGTTAGCGAGCGTAATATATCGGTCGAGGAATTATTGACACGAGCCGCCAAGCCCAACACAGAAGCAGCACTGTCCGGCACCGCAGCCGTATTAACGCCGGTGGGTACGCTTATTCATCAGGGGCGAGATTATGCCGTAGGCACTGGGCTAGCAGGTCCGAGCACGCTGAAATTACGTCAGGCGCTAAACGACATACAATGGGGCAAAACTGCCGATCAGCACGGATGGCTGACACGCGTTTAAGGCCGGCGGCCAGACCCAAAGGTCTGGTCGCACGTCACTCAGAGGTGGCTGAACCGCTTCAAGTTAGATAACTTGGGGTTCGGTTTGGTCACCTTGCGCAAAATTAGCGCTATATGCCCGATGGTTTGTACCAGCGTGGCATTGGTCTGTTCCATGACCTCTGCGATCAAAGCCTTCTTATTGTCACGATCTTCGGTGACAAATTTAATTTTGATCAGTTCGTGATCGTTCAAAGCGCGTTCAATTTCCGCTAAAACTGTCGCGCTTAGCCCGTTTTCGGCAACGGTTACCACTGGGCTCAGCTGATGGCCGATGGTCCGTAAACCCTTTTTGTCGTTCTGTTTCAAACTCATAATCAGTAAATCTCATGTTAATATGGGTGTAACACTGCAAATTGTACTGTAGAACGACAGAAATCACTAAAGAGGATTTTCCGTGGCACGCCCAAAAAACAGTCAAGAATGGCTTAGAGAGCATTTTGACGACAAATATGTCCAGATGGCCAAGCAGGATGGCTATCGCAGTCGCGCCAGTTACAAGTTGCTGGAGTTGTGTGAAAAGGACCGACTGATCCGCACCGGAATGACGGTCGTAGATCTTGGGTCGGCGCCCGGCGGATGGTCGCAAGTCGCCGCCAAACAGGTCGGCCTGCAGGGGCGGGTTGTGGCCTCCGATATACTCGAGATGGACAGCGTTGCCGGGGTCGAATTTATCCATGGCGACTTCACCGATGACGCGGTGTATCAGGCGCTGCAGGATTGTATTGGGAGCGATCCGGTCGACCTTGTAATCTCGGATATGGCCCCCAATATGAGCGGTAATGCGGTAATTGATCAACCTGCGGTAATGTATTTGGTTGAGCTGGCGTTCGAAATGGCTCAAGCAATACTGAAGCCCGGTGGGGGGTTTGTCGCCAAGGTGTTTCACGGGGTAGGCTTCGACGCCTATGTCAAGACCGTGAGGCAGCATTTCACTAAGGTCGTAATGCGTAAACCGGATGCATCCCGGACCAGGTCTCGAGAGACCTATCTGGTTGCAACGGGGTACAAGGGTTTAGCAGACACGCAGCCGTCTGCGTAAGAAGGTAAAAATGAACGATATGGCAAAGAATCTAGTACTCTGGTTGATAATCGCAGTGGTTTTGCTTGCGGTGTTTAAGAATTTTGACATGACCACAGCCCCTGACGAGATGAGTTATTCCCGTTTTGTGCAGCAAGTGGAGCAGGATCAAATTAGGACCGTTACCTACGCCGGCCTGAATATCTATGGCGAACGTAAGGACGGCTCTATGTTTCAGACCGTTCGGCCGGCTTCGAACGATGATACGGCTATCATTGACATTATGATCGACAACAATGTTGAGGTGAAATCTCGACAACCGGATCAGCCCAGTATTTGGACCCAGTTGTTTGTCGCCTCCTTCCCGATATTGATTATTCTTGGCGTCTTTATGTTTTTTATGCGCCAGATGCAGGGCGGGGGCGGGGGCGGTAAAGGTCCGATGAGCTTTGGCAAGAGCAAGGCGCGTTTGCTCGGCGACGACCAGATCAAGACCACCTTTAAGGATGTCGCCGGCGTCGAAGAAGCCAAAGAAGATGTTCAGGAGTTGGTGGAGTTTCTGCGCGATCCCGGCAAATATCAGCGCTTGGGTGGTAAAATTCCACGCGGCGTGCTGATGGTCGGCCCGCCCGGAACCGGTAAAACGTTGCTCGCCAAGGC
>JBLHFL010000123.1:0-6596 GCA_047618105.1 Granulosicoccus sp. | reverse complement strand
TGTTGCGAAAATGACTGACAAAATCCATAGTTGATCTCTTAAAAGGAGGGGGACTCAAGGCACATCAAACCAGTGTATCGTCAAACATCGAAAGCGGCCAGATAGGTTTTTTATAACGCATGCCGAAGCGGTGCGCCGGGGTCGTTAATCGCCGACCGGCAGGCGCCGTGCTGGGGCCGGTAAATGGCGTCAACCAAATTACTATTTGTGCCCTAACGGTTACAGGACTTTGGAAAACCGACCGGCCATGCTGGGCCTGAAGTACGCATCGAAGGTTACCAGAATAGGGCGCAGGAGTAAGCGACCTAGGGGGCGAACCGTGACCAGATCGACATCGATGGTTATCAGGTCATGCTCTGCCAGTTTGCCCAGTTCGGCCCAGGCGTGACGGAAATAGGTCGGCGCATCGATATCAAAACGGGCCGATACCTCAGCCAGCGAGAGCCTACCCTGGCAGGCCAGTTGGCCGATGATCCACTGGCGAATTTTGTCGTCCGCGGTTAAAAAAACACCTCGATTGATCGCCAACTGGGATTGACTCAATAAGGCGTCATAGGTTTCGATATCGTGATGGTTTTGCAGATAAACACCATCGATTTGACTGATAGACGAGACGCCCAAGGCCAGCATGTCGGTTTCGGCCTTGGTCGAGTAGCCCTGGAAGTTTCGTTGCAGGCTGCCTTCTTGCAAGGCTGTCGCCAGCGCATCGCTGGGTTTGGCGAAATGATCCATGCCGACATAGAGATAGCCGGCCTGTTGCAGTAATTCAATGCTGTCACGCAGGATATGCAGTTTGGTATCGGCGCTCGGCATGCTGGCCGGGTCGATGCGCCGCTGCGGTTTAAACCGATCCGGTAAATGAGCATAGTTATAGAGGCTGATCCGCTCGGGGCCCAGGCTCAGGGTTTGTTCCCAGGTGCGAGCGAACGATGTGCTGGTCTGGTGCGGCAAACCGCAGATTAGATCAAAGCTGATCGAATCAAAGCCTAAATCTCGGGCCGCTGCGACCTTTTGCTGAACCAGCTCAAAGGACTGCACCCTATTGATCGCAATCTGGGTCTGAGGGTCGAAATCTTGAACACCGAAGCTGAGCCGATTAAAGCCCCGCCGGCGCAAAAGCTGGAGCATCTCATCGGAGGTTTCACGCGGATCCAGTTCTATGGAGAACTCGCCCGGTTGGTTTACTGGGTCCCAGTCAAAGTAAACCGCGACCAGATCCAATAGTCGGGTCATTTGACCGTTGCTGAGAAAGGTCGGCGTGCCGCCGCCGAGGTGCAGTTGGCTGATGGGTCGATGGCCAAAGTTGCGCGCATGAAGGGCCATCTCCCGTTCGAGTATGTCCAGATAACCATCTGGCCGGTTGCGATCCTTAGTGGCAATTTTATTACAGGCGCAATAAAAACAAAGATGTCGGCAGAATGGGATATGGAGATACAACGAGAGGGGGGCAGTGACCGGCCGTTGCCGGGCAAGATGCTCCTGTACCTTTTTTGGCGCCAATAATTGGAATTGCGCGGCGGTCGGGTAGGAGGTGTAGCGCGGTGCAGTGACATCGTAATGGCGGATGAGGGCGTCATCCCAGGGCACATACCACTTATTGGCCAGTGTCATCTGATTCTCCAGTGTTTTAGCTACCTTAGCGGTCCGTAAGGCATCAGGCCCTGACCTTAATCAAGCATTAGGCAAGGAGAGGGGATCCGGCGCACCGTCCAAGTGCCGCCATGAAAAGGGTGGCGAATAATCATGAGTGCCTAGGTGCCCTGTTGAAAGAATTCGCGCGAACCGAACACAACCATGGTCTTGCCCTTAACGGACACCAGGCCTTGCTCTTCCAAGCCCTTCAATACTCGGCCAACCATCTCGCGTGAGCACCCTACGATACGACCGATTTCCTGGCGGGTTATCTTAATCTGCATGCCTTCAGGATGGGTCATGGCATCCGGCTGCTTGCACAGCTCGAGTAAAGTGCGCGCAACCCGGCCGGTGACATCGAGGAAGGCCAAATCGCCTACTTTGCGGGTGGTGTTGCGCAACCGAGTAGCCATCTGCTCACCAATAAAGTACAGAATGCGGGCGTCGTTGTGGGTGATTTCTCGAAACTTGGAGTAGGAGATCTCGGCTACTTCACATTCGCTCTTGGTTTTGATCCAAGCAGATCGGGAATTGAGTGAATCGAATAGGCCCATTTCGCCGAAAAAATCGCCGGCATTCAGGTAAGCCATAATCATTTCGCGACCATCATCCTCCTCGATAATGACCGAAACAGATCCTTTGATGATGTAATAGAGGGAGTCACTCTTGTCCCCGGCATAGATCAGGGTAGTTTTGGCTGGATAGCGCCGCCGATGACATTGGGATAGGAAGTAATCGAGGTGCTTATGTTCTAAGGTATTATGTAGCATAGAAAGTGGATTCCAATGTTACTGAAAGGCTGAACAGCGCCAACAGGCTATGTCGCAGCTCTATCAATTATTATGGGGCAGCTATAGCTGGCTGGCCATGGCCAAACATCAGTTGTTTGACGCAGTTCCCCTTTTAATAACTCGTGTTCTTTTTACCTAACTCTCTGAACTTTAGCCGAATTTTCACAATTAGCGCTGTCAATTGCCTGCCAATGCTCAATAATATGGGTCTGCGTTATGGCGCTCAATTTTTTAGGAGATCGATTAAAAGTGAAAACATCATTGCAGTGGGTTGGCGAGAAAGCATTTTCATACGAGTCCAATAGCGGCTTTACCGGCTTTGTAGACGGCGCGGCGCGCGATTCCGCCGATGCCAAGGGACCAACACCGATGGAATTGCTTTTGGTCGGACTGGGCGGTTGTACCGCTTATGACGTGGTCGGCATTCTCCAGAAAGCCCGACAGGACGTAGTGGATTGCCAAATTCAATTGCAAGCTGAGCGGGCGACCACGGTACCGGCGGTATTTACCAAAATACATATTCATTTTTTGGTGTCCGGTCGAGCCCTAAAAGAGTCCCAGGTGCACCGGGCGATCGAATTGTCAGCTAAAAAATATTGCAGCGCATCCTTGATGCTGGAGCACGGTGGCGTTGAAATTAGCCACAGCCATGAGCTGATCGAGGTCAGCTAAGCTTCCAGTTCGAAGCCCAAAGCCGCTCCACCCCTAGCCTATTTAAGTCTATTGCCTTGCGCGCTGGCTTTTTTTTAGTTTTGCTGCCGGCCAAACTGGGTTACAGTCCAGAGAGCTCCTATACTCTATGTAGGAGTAGTCGGCACGTGACCCAATACAGCTGGGTGTCTAATCCTTCAGCTGATAATAATAGGAATCATTAACACTAGGCCGGTCGGGCTAAAGGACAGTGCAATATGGCGCAGGAAATAGAACTAAAACTGACCATCAGCGAACAATCGATCGACGATTTTCTGTCCTTAGAGTTGTTGTCGGCCTATTCGGCCGAAACGGCATTTTTGGAAAACACCTATTTCGATACCCCAGCGCGTCAATTGACCCAGGTTGGTACGGCGCTTCGGGTGCGCAAGACGCCGCAGGGCTATTTACAGACGCTCAAAACGCGCGGCTTAAACAGCGGCGGCCTACACCAACGCGATGAGTGGGAATATGGCATAACCAGCAATACCCTAGAGATGGCCCTGTTTCCCGAACAGGCCCTGCCAACGGGCCTTCAGGCCGAGCAGCTGGAACCTCTGTTCAGTACCAATTTCACCCGCACCAGCTGGCAAATTACCTATAATCTATCCAAAATCGAGCTGGTACTCGACCTCGGTCAGGTTGACTGTCAGGCCGGTAGTGACGCCATCTCTGAACTCGAACTGGAGTTAAAAGATGGCCAACTCTCGGATCTGTTCGCCCTGGCGCTGGAAATAAGTGCACGAGTGGCGGTGATGCCGTCGGATATATCGAAAGCCGAACGCGGTCATCGCATCTGTAATGGCTTTACCGACAACAGTGTTGAATTGCCCGACATAGTTCCCCAACAAAGCATGGAAAGTGCTTTTTGTGCCCTGTTTGGCTACGAAATGGAGCGGCTGCAGCGTAGTTGGCAAATGTTTTGGTCCTCGCAGCAATGGCGCCATCTGCAGGAGTTTGTTGTCACGCTGGGCAATATTCATACCGAGATCGAATGGTTTCAAGGCATGATGCCGAAGACGCAGATTGACTTCGCGCACGACCAGCTCAACTGGATCTCCGCCTCGGTTACGCCAATCCTATCTTGGTGGCCGGCCTGCTTTGCACTGTCGCAAGATGCGGAGGACGAACCCAAGTCAGTGGCCATCAGTTTGCAACAAAGTAAGGCCAAAAAGGCTTTAAAGGCCTTGCGGCTGTTACAGAATAATCCAGAATTGGGGAGTCGTATGCTGTGCCTGACCGCCTGGCTGCACGGCCAGCAGTGGCGTGTGGGTCAACTGGCCGAACAGGTCCGGTTTGGCGAGCAACCGGTGACCGATGGTCTGGACTATAGCTTTGACAAGGCATTAAACGAATTGCGCACCGATTGCTTTTCCGGCAGCACCAGTAACGCCCTGTCGCAGTCCCCTGCAGTGCATCGGTTACTGATGTTGTGCCAGTATTTCGACCGACTCTATGGCAAAGAATTGGGTGCTCTCCGTGCCCCACTGCAGGCTCTGGAGGATAATTTATCCCGTTTATCGGCCATCGATGTGGTAACTCAGCTGAAGGGTTGGCTCAATGATTTGCCCTTTGAACAACAGGCCAGCATTCACAGCTGGACCCGCTCACAGACGGTATTGCTGCGTGATATCAAGCAATTGGCCAATAAGCTAATTAGCGGTCGGGATGCCTTGGGAGAGAGCCCTATTTGAATTTACTGCCCGGGAAGCTGCAGGTTGACGACCTGCTGATTCAACTGGAGAAAAGCCAACGACTCAGCGCCACGCAGGTGGCCAAGGCGCGCAGCCAAAAACGGGACGTTAATATACACGCCATTCACCAGATCGCGGCTTTTGAACTTGCCGATCAGGCTAACCCGGGTAAGAAACTCACCGCCCTCACCCTTACTCAGTGGTTAGCGGAAGCTTTGGACCTAGCCTTTATCCATATCGATCCGCTTAAGGTCGATGTCGAATCCCTTTCCTCGATCATGTCTTACGAATATTCCAAACGCTATTCTTTGCTGCCTCTCAAGATCAGCGCAGATCGAGTCCAGATTGCCACCAGTGAACCCCTGTTGACCGGTTGGGAAGAGACCATCGCCCAAGTGACCCGGCGTAAGATTGATAAATTCCTCGCAGTACCCGATGACATAGCCCGCTTTGGCTTGGAGTTTTATGCCCTCAATCGTTCTGTCACCCGTGCCAGTGGTAAGGGCCAGGGCAGCGGCTTGGACAATGTCGAACAGCTGATAGAGCTGGGCAAACTGGCCAGCCCTGAGGCCAATGATGAGCATATAGTCAATATCGTCGACTGGTTATTCCAATATGCCTTTGAGCAACGTGCCAGTGATATCCATATCGAGCCGCGGCGCGAGTATGCGCATATTCGATTTCGCATCGACGGGGTGTTGCATTCGGTGTATCAGATGCCGATTCAGGTCGGCCAGGCGGTATTGAGTCGCATCAAGATTCTCGGTCGGATGAATATCGCCGAGAAACGCCGGCCATTGGACGGCCGAGTCAAGACCAAGACGCCGGATGGCCTTGAGGTCGAATTGCGGCTCTCGACCTTACCGACGGCCTTTGGTGAAAAGCTGGTGATGCGGATCTTTGATCCGGAGGTGTTGCTCAAGACATTCGATCAGCTCGGTCTGTCCGATGACGATCTGACCAATTGGCGCAGCATGATTCGCCAACCCAACGGTATTATATTGGTGACCGGGCCTACCGGGTCGGGTAAAACCACGACCCTCTATTCGACACTCAAGAGTCTGGCCACCTCCGAGGTCAATGTCTGCACCATCGAAGATCCGATCGAAATGATTGAGCCGGCCTTTAATCAGATGCAGATCCAAGCCAATATCGATCTCAATTTTGCTGAGGGTATTCGCGCCCTGATGCGTCAAGATCCGGATATCATTATGATCGGTGAGATTCGCGACCTGGAAACCGCTCAAATGGCGATTCAGGCCGCCCTGACCGGCCATCTGGTGTTATCTACCGTGCACACCAATGACGCGCCGTCTGCGATCACCCGACTGCTCGATCTGGGTGTGCCTGGGTATCTGCTCAAGTCGACCATTCTCGGGGTGATGGCGCAGCGGTTGATCCGTACCCTATGCCCGCATTGCAAGGCCGAAACGGACATCGACGCCGCCACCTGGCAACGGCTGATGCGTCCCTGGTCAGCGAAAAAACCGGCCAGGGTCTATCAGCCGGTGGGCTGCTTGGAATGTCGCAATACCGGGTTTTTGGGTCGTTCGGGTGTCTATGAAAGTTTTGTCATGAGTGACAGTTTGGCCGATCTGGTGCAGGACGGTTGTGATCCCCAAACCCTGCGCAAAGCCGCTATTCGTCAGGGTATGCTGAGTTTGCGCTTGTCTGGGGCGCGTAAAATAGCGGCCGGCAGCACGACCGCCGATGAAGTCCTGCGCGTGACCCCGGATACCCGTTAGCTCTGGGCCAACAGCCTGCTAAGGGTCCTCCACTGCAACCGCCC
>JBLHFL010000122.1:0-6621 GCA_047618105.1 Granulosicoccus sp. | reverse complement strand
CGAAAACTGGTAGCGCGCACAGAGACTGAAGGTGTGTGTGGCGAGATTGATAAAGCCCCGTCGATTGGAAATAAGCGTGAGTTCATCCAGCGTGGCCAATTGCGTGGCCGCTATTTCTTGCTCCACCATAATGGCCAGGTCTCGTAATACCTGCCGATCTTCATCCGAGAATGGCCGGGGCACCTGATCGATCAGGCACAGAGTCCCCAATTTAGCGCCATTACTGAAGCTAATCGGACAGCCCGCATAAAAGCGAATATAGGGCGGATGGGTTACCAGTGGGTTATCAAAAAACCGAGTATCAGCTTGAGCATCGGGTACCACAAAAACCTCATCGCCGAGGATGGCGTGGCCACAAAACGAAATATCCCGGGCGGTTTCGGGTACCTGCAGACCCTGCGCCGACTTAAACCATTGCCGATCACTGTCGACCAGGGAGACCAAGGCGATGGACACATTGAAGAGCCGTTTGGCAAGCCGGGTTACCCGATCAAAACGCTCCTCCGATGCACCATCGAGCAGTCGCAGCCCGCGCAGAGTTTCCAAGCGGGCCAGCTCATCAGTCGGAAAATCAGGAGCTTGCATGCAGCCTATCCTTTGACAATGTCTATCATCAAATTTTAGACGATGCTTGCCGATCTGACCTATTTCTTTACCCTAACACCCGGGCCGCCTTGTTAATCGAATAGCCTACTCTTCCGCCAACGAGGGCAGGAGACCGACCGCGGTCAAACTGCTCCAGATTACTTGTTGTTCGTCACGGGTTTGCACGTTGGTAACAATTAGGTGATAACGAGAATCAGCCATCGACCAATTCAGACTGGTGTGAATAGGCCGGTCATTAATGCGTTGATAGGCCTGGAACCACAGAATTTCGGGCGATCTCATACTGTGCAACATCTTGTCGAAGGCATCATGACGGGTGATTTCGATACTAAACTCCTGTTGCACCTGGCCCAACTGAAATTCATAGACATCGCCCAAGGGGCTGTACGGTTTCGCCAAACGTCGACTGGTCAAACCCTCTGAGTCTAGCCAGGCCTGCCATTCGTCGACATGTTGCTCATCTTCGAAGCGTTCAAAATTCAGCCAAGCTTCCTGCTTGCCTTCGTCCCAAACCAATGCCATATCCAGAGGGATACGAGATTTGGTGGAACGGGCGAGCACTTCTCGCATGGCTGTAACCGATAGTAATGCCTGAAATTGGCGCATCTCGATAGGCCCAATTTGTAAGGCCGTGTCGGCCATATAGGCTGGCGGCGTGGGGGCCTGGTTCAAGACCGTGCGCTCACTGGCCAATTCACTATCGTAGGCGTCTTTCTCTATTTGCATTGCCTGCTCAGGCACAGGGGCCACATAGTCTTCGGCCAAGGTGTTCATGCGCCGTATTTCTTCGGCTGTGTAGGTCGGATTGGCTAAAACCACCTCATCGTCCATGGCCAGAATCGGGTTTTCCACACGCTGACCATTGCTGCCGAGAATTTTGCGGAACCGCGCGCTGAGGCCGCTTTTTCGTAATTCGTGATGCCAATACTTTAATTCCGCTAGGGTTTCCAGCTCTCCAAGATAGATGCCAACCGGCATATCATCCGATGCCTGAGAGAGGAACACCGGTAAGGGTGCCTTCTGATAGGCGCGCGAATTAAAGAATTGGCGCAGACCACGATACTCTAGGCTTCTAACCGCTTGCTGCATATTGCCAAACTGCCCCAATTGCAAGGTAAAGGGACCGGCCGGAAAGCATTTGCACAATTCTGCTAGGCTTAAGATGGGTGGCAACGATTGGGACATATTGCTGGGCACGTATACCGGCACTGCGGTGTCGATAGTGACCGGAGGATTGTCAATTAATGCCTGCTGTCGTTCCGCTTCTTGTTTAATTTGGGCTGCCTCTTCGGCGGCCAAGGCTTTTTTGTCGACCCCGCCAAAGGTCAACCGCAAGCCATAGCGCCAGCGCGTTTGATCGGGAATTTCACCAGCCAACCAACCCTGGTAGCCAGCATCGGCAAAGGCTCTGAAGCGTGTAAAGATGGGTACACTCAACCCCAGGCCGACCTGGTAGCCCGGTTGAAACATAGTGATCAAATCGTCAGTGCCGGCCTGTAAAGCATTGCCGGACAAGACCATTCCGGCCTGCGTTTGTAAGCGCAGGCCATCTTCGCCAAGCTGCCACAAGAGGCCAACCTCATATTGACTGAGGGAATGGTTTACCACTTCGCCGACCGCATTGTAGGTCAAACTATTGAGGTATTGATAACCCAAATCCAGGCCTAGGTGATTGTCACCCATGATCTGAAGATGGCTCGCGACGCCCCAATCGTCCACCAGGGTGGAACTGGCTAGACTGGCGTCTATACCATACTCCAAGGCGTGCACAGGCAGCACCATGAATAACAACACGGCGGTAAATAGTGGGGGTCGATATAATTTTGGGACTGACATAACGGCGAATCCAAATAGTCTTATTCAGTTTATCGCCCGGTGGGTAAAAACATTTAGTACTATTTGCCGGCGACTTGCCTGCGAGGCTCACCCTAGAACATTGAAATACAAGACTATTTAAAGCCAACATGGAATAGGCTAGGCCAGGGGCCGCGTTTAAGACTAAAACCTGAGATAGGGAGGACTAACACTTATGGGTTCAACTCGGACTTGCTCAAACCAACTGGGTGCTAAGACCGATAGAACCTCGAACGTTAGGAGGCTCTATGGCAGAAAGGGGTATTACTGGGCGAACTGCTGAGCGCAGATCAATTGTCGCTCAAAATAGCGACACCCTGGACATTCAACTCTTCACGCACTTCGGGTCGGCATAGGTTTTTCAGTGTATTGCGGTTCCCGTCGTCTCGTACTTTTGGCGTTTTTGAAATTACTTTCACAAAAGCCATCAGAGAATGTCTGGAGGGTCCGTTCCGTTTCATTTAATTTTGTTCCTCATTGTAGGTTATGTTACGTCTCAGCACACAAAATCAGAATTTATGGCTAAATCTCTAAAGCGTGTTAAATATAAAACACTTATTGGTCAATTAACGAGCGATATTAAGACTAACATTAACAACTTTTACGACACAATGCCACTAAGGCTGTTATGGACTGGAGGATCCTAACCAATTATCCGTTGCCAATGACAACATCGACCTATTCGCTAATATGTGCACTATTTAACACAAAACGGATAGTACTCCGAGCGGCTGGGGAAAAGGTTGATTCAACTCAAAAGGTGTCTGGATCGGCGGATCGATCTGGCCAAAGCCACGTGGACACTATAGGTGGGGGGTGGCGCGCAGCGCGTTTAACTTCTTGAGTACCACGTCGCCCAGCTGGTCAAGGCCCAAAACCTCACTCACGGCATTTAACCTAATCGCTTCCTTGGGCATGCCAAACACAACACAGCTGGCCTCATCCTGAGCAAGCGTATAACAGCCCTGCTGTGAAAGTCTCAACAAGCCTTGTGCGCCATCACGGCCCATGCCGGTCAGAATCAGCGCCACTGTGTTGATCCCTGCACTCTGGGCCAGCGAGCGGAACAGGACATCGACCGAGGGCCGGTGACCGCTAACCCGCTCTTCCTGATGCAAGCGCACACGATAATCTGCGCCACTGCGGATCACCTCAAGATGTTGGTCACCTGGTGCTATATAGGCACAGCCGGCCATCAAACGCTCACCCTGCTCCGCTTCCTTAACCCGCACCTGGCAGAGGCTGTCGAGCCGGGTCGCAAATGTTTTGGTAAACCCCGGCGGCATGTGCTGGGTGATCACGATAGCGGGCATAGCGGCTGGAAACTGCATCAATAGATACTTAATGGCTTCTGTCCCTCCGGTAGAGGCACCAATAGCCAATATTATCTCTGCGGACATTGGAGTATTGGACAGCGTGGCAACGCTGCCCGGGGTCTTAGCTTTAGGTTTCACGAGCCGGGCTTGGGCGGCCATTTTGATTTTAGTGGTAATCAATTCCTGGTAGGCCTCTATGCCCCGGCTAACATCAAGTGTTGGCTTCGCAATAAAATCCACGGCGCCCAACTCCAATGCTCTTAGAGTGACGTCTGCCCCCGCACTGGTTAGGGTCGATATCATAATGACCGGTGTGGGACGCGCCTGCATCAATCGCGTGAGAAAGGTTAGGCCATCGACCTTTGGCATCTCCACATCGAGCGTAATTACATCGGGCTGCAAGCGAATAACCATCTCGCGGGCAACGAAGGCATCGGCCGCGGCCCCGACCAACATCAGGGCCGGGTCGGCTGCAATCAGCTTGCCCAACAGGGCCCGAATCAATGCGGAGTCATCGACCACCAAGACTTTTATCATAGGGTTTAATCACCAAACAATTCAATGTCGCCCATTATTGGCGTGTTACCAATACGCAAGCGGTACGCGCTCTCCCGATCCAAGATGGTGCTGTTGTGCATTGATTTCAGCTTGCGCACAAATACTTTGCCGGTTGCCGGGAAAAAATAGACTTTACGCGGATAATTCTCGAGTAAATCGGAGGCCAAAATAGTGATGCGTTCGGTTTTTAGGTAATCCTGGACAAAGTTTGCATTGCGCTGGCCGACTTGTGTGGCGGTGATGCCGCGCAATACATTGCCACCGCCGAATATCTTTGCCACCAGATTTGAACGACGAGCGCCCAGCTTAAGCATATGATTGATCAATATTTCCATTGCATAGCCACCATAGCGGGCCGAATCGCCCAGGATGTCATGGTTCATCGAACTGTCGTTGGGCAGTAAGAAATGATTCATGCCACCAATCTTTAGCTTCTCGTCGCTCAAGCATACCGACACGCACGAGCCAAGCACCGTCACGATCAGGATATTCTCTCGGGTGGCGAAGTATTCACCTGGCAATATCTTGACCGCGTCTTGATCAAAATGTCTGTCAAAATACCGATTGGGGGCGAGGTGATTGTTGTTTAGATCAAAACTGTTTAGATCAAAACCCTCCATACTAGCCCCTTCTCACCGGGTAATAGGTCGTTTGGCCGGCCAGTCGGACCACCTGAGGGAAGGATGTAAAGTTTTCCGAATGTCCCGCTATATAGAGGCCGTCCGCGGGAAGCAGAGTGACCAGCCGGGTCAACAGCGCCAGTTGGGTTTGCTTATCGAAGTAGATCATTACATTGCGACAAAAAATAACATCCACCGCTGACCGAACCGGCCAGCTAGTGTCGAGCAGATTTATTTTGGCAAACTCAATCATTCGTTTCAGTTCGGGTACCACTCGGACCTTGCCGTCCTGGCTGCCGGTGCCGCGCTGAAAGAACTGCTTGCACCGCTGTGGTCCTATCGAAGCGATGCGTTCACGCTTATAAACACCGGCCGCCGCCGCAGTCAACACATGGGTATCGATATCCGATGCAATGATTTCAACCGGCGTATCGAACCGGCCATAGTGTTCTGCGACTGCCATAGCAATGGAGTAGGCCTCCTCACCGGTACTGCTGGCGACGCACCAAATTCGTAGATTGCCGGTATGGACCTGCAAAAACTCTTTCAGTATGTCGAAATGATGCGGCTCACGAAAAAAGGAGGTCAAATTGGTGGTTAGGGCATTGATGAACTCCTGTGTTTCAGACGGCGTATTCTCCAGATAGGCAAAATAATTCGCAAAACCACCGACCTTTAGATTCCGGATACGCCGCACTAGGCGACTGTACACCATGGCATCCTTGCTGGTGTCGAGACGAATACCCGCCAATTCGTAGAGCTTCGCTTGGACCTGTTCAAAATGTGCCTGCGTGTAACTAAATTCTCGTTCCATGGTGTCCTTAAAACTCTTCCCATTCATCAGCTGCGGTGTCATTGCGTTTCAATATCGGTGCTTTTTTAACCGACTTGACGGCAGCCGTTCGGTTCACCGTCTGGTTGGCATCGTGGCTCACGCGCGCAACGGGCTTGGTCGCCCCGCCGCTCGAATCGCGCTCGTCCAGGGTAAAGGTCGACACCTGACTGGTCAGCTGCTGCGCTTGGGACTGCATACTTTCTGCCGCCGCTGCAGCCTGCTCAACCAGAGCGGCGTTTTGCTGGGTCATCTCATCCATCTGCACCACAGCCTTGCTGATCTCATCGATACCAGTCGCCTGCTCAGCCGAAGCCGCCGCGATTTCGGCCATGATATCGTTAACCCGCTTAATGGCCGTTACCACTTCCTGCATGGTGTCGCCTGACTTGCCCACCAAACTGTTGCCACTCTCGATCTCGCTGACCGAGTCGGAAATCAACGCTTTAATGTCCTTTGCCGCGTTCGCGGAGCGCTGCGCCAGACTGCGGACTTCCGAGGCCACCACGGCAAAGCCGCGACCCTGCTCACCAGCTCGAGCCGCCTCCACCGCGGCGTTGAGGGCTAAGATATTGGTCTGAAATGCAATGCCGTCGATCACCCCAATAATGTCGGCAATTTTTCGCGCCGATGCGTTAATCGAAGCCATGGTTTTGACCACCTGCTGAATCAACTCACCGCCGTCGATCGCAACGTTGGCGGCTTGTGAGGCTAGAGCGTTGGCCTGGCTGGCGTTGTCGGCATTGAGACGCACGGTACCGGTCAGCTCCTCCATACTGGATGAGGTTTCTTCCAGACTCGAAGCCTGCTGTTCAGTGCGGCGCGACAAATCCGC
>JBLHFL010000121.1:0-6664 GCA_047618105.1 Granulosicoccus sp. | reverse complement strand
GTAAATATGTTGGGCAAGCTGAAAACAACGGTACAGATGGTGTCAATCATCGTCCTCTTGAGCCAGGTGCCGGGTACCATTATTGCCAATCTCGGCTTGGCGGCCTTGCAGTTGGCCGCCGGTTTGACCCTCTGGTCGATGATTGTATATTTGCGGGCCGCCTGGCAGGATCTAAAACCAAAGTCGGCCTAAGTGCTTAAAATTTAAAGGAAAAAGTGTTTGACATTCGAGGGCGCTGGTATAAAATGCGCCCCACGTTGTTAGGGCACAAGGCTCTAAAAACGGGATTTTTAACGCGGGAATAGCTCAGTGGTAGAGCACAACCTTGCCAAGGTTGGGGTCGGGAGTTCGAATCTCCTTTCCCGCTCCAAAAATCCGCTAGATCTTCGGTTCTACCAGTAAGAAGTAACTTGGTTTGTAACACCAGTTAATATATGTCGGCTCGATTGGCATTGCTTCATACTCTAAGGGCTGACCAGCTGCACACTGGTTAAAATATGCAAGTTTGGCGCGGTGGCAGAGTGGTCATGTAGCGGACTGCAACTCCGCGTACGCCGGTTCGATTCCGACCCGCGCCTCCACCCTTTCTCAGGGTTTAAATGAGTCCCAGATTTTCAATCGTCATTACCCGGCTTTGGTCCATTTCAGCCAGTTTGTCGACGCATAACCACTGACTCCGTGGTAAAAGGAGTAGTCAGACGGCGACGTCTAAGTCTCTTGCGGGTGTGGTGGAATCGGTAGACACACAAGACTTAAAATCTTGCGACTTAACAGTCGTGCCGGTTCAAGTCCGGCCACCCGCACCATTATCTCACGCCAGAATAACTTCATTTATTTTGCTTAAGGCATGCGCCCTAAGTGATTTTTTCCTGCCTGCTTGAAAAATGTACCGTCATATGGTGTCTAGGGCCGGCCTCATCTATTGTGACGCCACGCTTAGGCGGGCAGAATAAGCAGCGTGAAAGTGTTACTAAAGTGGCAAGGTGGGAGTTCAGGTTGAAGTTTAGAGCAAGGGTAAACAGATTACTGCACTCACCAGAGGCGCACTCGGCGCGCATCGTTGCGTATATAATTCACTCGCTGATTCTTTTGTCCGTATTGACCTTTTCCCTAAGCACCTTGCCCAATCTCACCCCGACAGAGGTCAACATCCTCAAATGGATAGAAATTATCACGGTGCTGACCTTTACCCTTGAGTATGTTCTAAGAATATTCGTTGACAAAAATCCCATTAAATTCGTCTGTAGCCCCATGGGGCTGATCGATCTTGCCGCGATCCTGCCATTTTATATGGCATCGGGGTTTGATTTGCGCTCAATTCGAGCCCTTAGGCTACTGCGCCTGGTGCGTATTTTTAAACTGGTTAAGTACAACAAGGCCTTAAAGCGTTTCCATAAGGCGCTGCTGATCGCCAAAGAAGAGATCATTCTTTTTGGTGTTGTCTCATTACTGTTGCTCTACCTCGCGGCGCTTGGCATCTATTATTTTGAACATACTGCCCAGCCAGAGCTGTTCCAGTCGGTCTTCCACAGCCTTTGGTGGGCCGTGACTACCTTAACGACCGTAGGCTATGGTGACATGTTCCCAATCACCTTGGGCGGCAAGGTGTTCACCTTCTTTGTGCTGATGATTGGCTTGGGGATTATCGCCATACCGACGGGCCTGGTGGCCTCGGCCTTGGCAGAAGCACGCAAAGGTGACGATGCGCCCTAGACCCGGTCAATAGCCCGACGGAGCGACTGTAGCGGGTGCGCTCCGTCAGGCCGGATCACAACCGAAGTGGATCCTCATAGCGACTCAAAAGGTGTCTGGACTTGTCGGTGCAGCAGTGACACTCTGCTCTGCAGTTGCCCAATGTACGCAACAAACAGCCGACGGCGCTAAGACGGCCCGTTTATCAATACTTTTTCGAGGTTGCCCATGGCGCAGCACACCATTGTTGGCGGCGGAATCATCGGTTTGATGTGCGCCTATTATCTGTCTGTGGCCGGTCGGCAGGTGACCGTGATCGATCGGTTGGTACCAGGCGACCACGGCCAGGCTTCATGCGGGAACGCTGGGGTCTTGGCGGTGGGCAGTATTATGCCACTGGGTGAGCCCGGTTTAATCTGGCAAGGGATGAAAATGTTGGTCACGGCCGACTCCAGCTTGTCCATACCTTGGCGTTATCGCTTAGCGATCATGCCCTGGTTAGTGCGTCTGTTACGCGAATCGACAGCGCAGCGTCAAGATCAGAACGCCCAGGCGATAAGCCAATTAAATGCCTTGTCGAACCGAAAATGGCGCGCACTGATCTCGGACCTCAATCTGCAGGATGAGTTTCGCGACAGCGGTTGGTTAAAATTGTTTGAAAGCGATACCGCAATGGCCGCAATGGCAATTCAAAAACCTTATCTGGACGCCGTTGGACTCAGCTATCAGCAATTGACCGCCGATGAGGTGCGCCAACTCGAACCCTCGCTGGGGCACCAATTTCGTCATGGCATGCTGCAAACTCAGGCGCAAACCGTGCGCCAACCGGATCGGCTCTTGAAGCGTTTGGCGGACCAGTTGCAGCGCCGGGGTGTACTGTTTCTGCAAGGCGAAGCCCGCGCAATCACGCCGGAGGCGGGCCAGTTTATCGTCACCGGCCCGGATCTCAAGCACCGTTGCAGCGCCTTAACCGTCTGTGCGGGCGCTTGGTCACAGCGCCTATTGGCAACTCTGGGCGATACCTTCCCATTGGAAACGGAGCGCGGTTATCACCTACAGTTTACCGGCCGCAGCGAGCTCTCGCGCTCGGTGATGCATATGGAAAAACATCTGGTGCTGTCGCCTATGGATGACGGTTTGCGGATGACGGCTGGGGTTGAGCTGGCCGGCTTAAACGCGCCGGCGGATTACGCTTGGGTACGCCGTAAGGTCGCTATAGCGCGCCAGATATTACCTTCGGTAGACTTCACGGAACAATCGACCTGGCTGGGTTTTCGGCCCTCCTTGCCAGACTCTAATCCGGTCATCGGCGCACACCCACATTGGCCGAACCTAACACTTGCCTTCGGCCATGGGCATTTAGGGATGACTCAGAGTGCCGCGACTGGGCATCTGCTCGCACAAGCTATTCAGGGGCTGCCCAGTGACATTCCGATGGGGCCTTACCGAGCGGATCGATTCTAATCGGTTAATCTTGCGACCGTTTCGTGCGGCCAAGATTAAAAGGCTATTTCCAATTGTTGGTCCCGGAATTGAGCTCGGTTGCCAGCCGAAAACACCAAAGCTTGGCAGCCTAGAGGGGATTCATTTAATAACACCTCAGGCAGCTCATCTACCCTGTTGGACCATACCGCCACTATCGAGCTTTTGCCATTTTGCACACAGCGTTGAATATATCGAGTGGTTGCTTCGCTGTTGTCGGCCAAGCGGATAATCCGAACATAATAGTCACCGAGACCAATTTCATTTAGATATTGATCATTGGGGATAAAGGGCGGGTTGATTAGGGTAACCCACTGACGCTTATTGGCGTTGGCACGCATTGACGCAATCAGATGGTGCCATTGATTCAGCAAAGGCGAATCGTAGGCGTGGAACTCCACAAAGGACCTGGCTTTTTCGCCCATGGAGTGCAAAAAGTGTTGATTGAGCGGGGCATGTTGCTGAATGGCTATCATATCGACCTCTATACTGTATAAAATTCCAGTACCTGTATTTATATACAGCTTTTTGCGGGAAGTCAAAAAAAAGAGCCCGTTAAGGCTCTTTTTGTTGACTGCCGCTTAGCGACGTCGAAACAGCGGTTGGCTTTCTTGCACATCGGCCTGGTAATTGACGGGCAGGGCGGCTCGTATTAACAAGGCCGTCTGTTGCTCTGATGCACTGCGACAGGCAAAGGCATTAAAGCCACAGCGCTCTAAATAGCCGACCTGGTCGGGCATGAAGTCTCCGATAGCACGTATTTCCCCGCGATAGCCAAGCTGTTCTCGCAGTTGACGGGCGTAACTGAAGGCACGCCCGTCGGCAATTTTGCCGAACTGGAAGGCGACCACGGCCATTGTTGGTAAATAATCGATAAGGCCGTTCAGGTCTTCATTTTCTTGAATATAAACCCCCAGTTCTGCCGTAGCTTGGGACAACTCTGCCCCCAGTTCGATCCAAAGCGCGACGGGCAGGAGCGACTCAGGGGGCAGGTCACCACTGTGATCGGGCGCCAGTATTTGCCAAGGGTCGTTGGCGATCAGCGCGCCGTCCTTAATGAGATGGTGCATAAACAGCCTCCTTAAAAGGTGTTAGCCCGATACGATGGACCACGTCAATAAAGGGTTCCTGCGGTTGGCGCTGGGCTAAGAAGACATCTATTACCTGCTGCACGACCTGAGTAATATGGTCGGCCTTAACTGAGGGGCCCAATATTTTACCGACTCGACCGTCGATGCCGCTGTCGCCGCCCAGTGAGACTTGGTAAAACTCCTCGCCTTTCTTGTCGACCCCTAAGATACCGATATGACCGATATGGTGGTGGCCACAGGCGTTCATACAACCGGATATATTCAAATCGATATTACCCAGGTCATGCAAATAGTCGAGATCATCAAACTGTAATTGGATCGCCTCGGCTATAGGGATCGATTTAGCATTGGCCAGGGCGCAGAAGTCCCCCCCTGGGCAGCAAATGACATCATTCAGGGTACCGACCGTCGGGTCGGCAAAGCCCAAATGATCGAGTTGTTGCCACAGAGCCAGCAGGTCAGCCTGTTTGACATCGGCCAAAATCAAGTTCTGTTGATGGCTAACACGAAGTTCACCAAAGGAGTACTTATCGGCCAGGTTCGCAACCACATCTAATTGTTCCGCGGTCGCATCGCCAGGGGCGTAACCGGTCTTTTTTAGCGCCAAGGTCACGGCGGCATAACCGGGTTGCTTATGCGCCTCAACATTATGGCTTAACCACTTGTTAAAACCATCCTGGGCAAAACGCTGCTGCCCAAGCAGGTCGCTTTGATCGCTCAATGATGCATAGTCCGGGTCGGTAAAGAACTGTTCGACTCGGTGTATTTCGGTATCGGTAAGAGTCGCCGCGCCGCCCTTATTGGCCTGCCATTGCTCGTCGACCAAGGCCTTAAAGGCATCGATGCCCAGTGCCTTGACCAAAATCTTGATTCGAGCCTTGTACTTATTGTCTCGTCGACCGTTCAGGTTGTAAACCCGCAGAATCGCTTCGAGGTAGGTGAGCAGGTCTTCCTTAGCCAAAAAGGCGCATATTTCTTGCCCAGGCAATGGCGTACGACCGAGTCCGCCGCCAACAAAGACCTGAAAGCCTACCGCCCCGTCGGCATTTCTTACCAACTGTAGGCCGATATCGTGGAAGCGAATCGCGGCCCTATCGGTTGTGGTGGCAGCATTGACAGCAATTTTAAATTTGCGCGGCAAATAGGCAAATTCCGGGTGTAGCGTCGACCATTGGCGGATAATTTCACACCAGGGACGCGGATCTTCCACCTCATCGGGCATTACCCCAGCAAATTGGTCCGTGGTGGTGTTACGGATACAGTTACCCGACGTTTGAATCGCATGCATTTGCACGGCGGCCAATTCGGTCAAGATGTCGGGTACATCTTCCAGCGCCGGCCAATTCAATTGAATGTTCTGTCGGGTGGTGAAATGGACATAACCCTTATCGAACTGCCGACTGACATCGGCAATCGTGCGCAGCTGGCGAGCGGACATCAGCCCGTAAGGCACGGCGATGCGCAGCATTGGGGCATGACGTTGCACATAGAGACCATTTTGCAGGCGCAGTGGCAGAAATTCTTCAGGTTTTAAATCACCAGTCAGGAAGCGGTCCGTCTGTTCTCGGAACTGCGCAACGCGTTGATCAACGATTTGTTGGTCATACGAGTCGTAAACGTACATGTAGTATCCTCATCAGAAGCGGAAATCAAGCTTATCGACCTCAGTCGACGATATAGGATATTACTATACAGAAGGTTCTTTATACTCTGAAGTATTAAAGTTTCATAATTTAAGACGATAACGTTATATAAAGCGGGTTGCGAAACGGACCAAAAGCCTATTAAATGCTCATCGAGCACCTACATATAAGTAGGTAAAGCGGGTTTGATCAAAAAAACAAGAAAGAGAGAGAGTATGTCCATTAGCAAATCAAAAATGACCGATTCACAAGCCGATGCTATTGCCGCGGTTGTTGTCATCTTTACTGTGGTTGTGACGGCCGTCTATTGGGTTGCTGGGGCCTGATTCCCGGTACCCTGCATACTATACAAAAAAAGGGCTTCAGCCCTTTTTTTTGGTTTTGGCACGGCCGGTTTTACACGCACAGCACCTAGGCGACCATACTCACCAACGCAATTAACCCACCGACAAACAAGACCGTAAAAATCAGGCCACCGGCCACGAACGGCCAGATTGTGGAACTCTCAAAGTCCTGGATTCGATTCCGGTTGCTCTGGACACCAATCACGGCCGACAAAACACTTTTCGTTACTTGCCAAAACCCGGGTTTGTTCATCTTAGTCATAAAGTACCTTTCGAATTAGCGACATTGGGCGACATTCAGCAATAAAGTTGTGACAACTGTTACCAAAATGGCGCATATTTGTAGTTTAAGCCTATTGCTGTGATGATTTAACTAATATTAAGAACCATTTACTCGAGCAACCTGATTATG
>JBLHFL010000120.1:0-6716 GCA_047618105.1 Granulosicoccus sp. | reverse complement strand
TGTGTATCGCTGGTTTAATGGAGCGATGGTCTTTAAAGCGCCCGGCGCCGAGGTGAATAGCGACGGGGTGACGCTGATTAATGAGATCCAGGGGTCGTCGCAGGATGGCATCTCGAAGATCTTTCCATTCCATCAAATCACCTCAATCCTGCCCTACGATACCCAGAGCCAGCAGCTGATGCCGATGAACTTGGCGGGCCGCAGTAGAGATGCCTACTGGAATGGCTACAACTGGCCAAAGTCGCTCAAGGCCGGTGCCAAGGCGGCGGGTATTGAATTCTCTGGCAACTTCGATTTCACCGAAAGCCAAATGTCCTGGCCGCTCAATCACACGGTGGCACCCAAAGAACAGGCCTTAAGCTGTAACGCCTGCCATGGCGCAACATCTAATGGTCTATTGGATGAGGTCGAGGGGCTCTATATTCCGGGTCGACGGCAACATGCTTGGCTCGATCGCTATGGCGTACTGGCGTTGCTCCTGACCTTCCTGGGTGTGGCCGGACACGGCACCCTAAGAGCCTATTTCGGCTGGCGGAGGAAACAGCAATGACTGAGATAACCGAACGCATCTATCTGTTTAAATGGTTTGAGCGGTTTTGGCATTGGTCGCAGGCGGTGTTAATTATCCTCATGGCCATTACCGGTTTTGAGATCCATGGCAGCTACAACCTGTTTGGTTTCCAAACCGCGATCGACATCCATGTATATTCCGCCTGGATCCTGATTGTGCTTTGGGTCTTTACCATCTTTTGGCATCTAACCACCGGCGAATACAAACACTATATTCCCACCTGGAAGGGACTCACCCAACAAATCCTCTATTATATGCAGGGCATCTTTACCGGTGCGCCGCATCCGTTCCATGCCAGTGCCAAGGCCAAGCACAATCCGCTCCAACGCATTGCCTATCTGATGCTCAAGGTCATGATGATCCCGCTGATCTGGGCCAGTGGTCTGCTCTATCTGTTTTACAATGACTGGGCTGCCTGGGGTCTAGTAGAGCTGGGCTTGACCTTGGAGCAGGTTGCCGTGGTTCATGTCCTAGCGGCCTTTTTGCTGCTGCTATTTTTAATCGCCCACCTGTATCTGATTACCACCGGCGCAACCGTCTTGCAGTTTACCAAGGCCATGATCACCGGCTGGGAAGATGTGCCGGTGGAGCACAGCAAGCAACCCAAGCCCTAAGCCCGTCAGCGGGGCGCTCCGCCTCGCCGAATCGCCCTGCTAAACCGCCGGCGGCCATTGTTCTGCTCGCCTGCTGTGCTATTATCCGCCGCTCGACGCATCCCATGATGCATTGTGTCGGGTGTACGGTCCTTTGGTAAGGGTAGGCATCCAACGCAATTAACACCTGACTAGTTACAGTCCAACACGTGGCCTTTGGTAGAGGTCACCACTGAAGGAGAACAGCATGCCTGTTATTACCTTGCCCGATGGTTCCATCCGCGAATTCGATCAACCCGTCTCCATTATGCAAATCGCCGAGGCGATTGGCCCCGGTCTAGCCCGCAACACCCTAGCTGGCCGCATTGACGGTGTCCGTGTCGACGCCTGTGACCTGGTTACTCAGGATGCCAAGATAGAAATTATCACCCCCAAGGATGACGACGGTCTGGAGATTATTCGTCATTCCTGTGCGCACCTGTTGGGCCATGCGCTTAAGCAGCTTTACCCCGACGTTAAGATGGCCATTGGGCCGACGATCGAGAACGGCTTCTATTACGATATCGAGTTGACGCAACGCCTAACCGAAGATGATCTGGAGAGCATCCAGAAGCGCATGCTGCAGTTGGCTAAAACCGACTATGCCGTGGTTAAAGAGACCGTCAGTTGGCAGCAAGCCTTCGACGCCTTCGATGCGCGCAACGAACCCTATAAGAAAGAGATACTGGAACAGAACATCGCGCGCGATGATCGTCCGGGTCTCTACCATCACGAAGAATATGTGGATATGTGTCGCGGCCCGCACGTGCCGAACATGAAATTCTGTCAACACTTTAAGCTGATGCGCATCTCTGGTGCTTACTGGCGTGGCGACAGCAAAAATCAGCAGCTCCAGCGTATTTATGGCACCGCCTGGGCGGATAAGAAGCAGCTGAAAGAATATATGTTCTTTCTCGAAGAAGCTGAGAAGCGCGATCATCGTAAAATTGGTAAAAAACTCGACCTGTTCCATCTCCAGGAAGATGCCCCGGGTATGGTGTTTTGGCATGCCAATGGTTGGACCATCTATCAGGTGATCGAGCAGTATATGCGCCAGAAGCAGCACGCCTATGGCTACCAAGAGATCAAGACACCGATGATCGTCGATCGCTCCCTATGGGAACGCTCCGGCCATTGGGACAAGTTTAAAGACAGTATGTTTACCACTCACAGCGAATCGCGTGACAACGCAGTGAAGCCGATGAACTGTCCCTGCCATATCCAGGTCTTTAATCAGGGTCTGAAGAGCTATCGCGATCTGCCGTTGCGCTTGGCCGAATTTGGTTCTTGTCACCGCGATGAGTCTTCTGGCTCACTGCACGGCATTATGCGCGTGAAGGGCTTTGTGCAGGACGATGCCCATATCTTCTGCGCCGAAAATCAGGTGCAGGCGGAGGTGGCCAAGTTCATCGACATGCTGGAAGAGGTTTATCACGACTTTGGCTATGACGAGTTTATTCTCAAACTGTCGACTCGCCCGGAACAACGGGTCGGTTCCGACGAGGTTTGGGATAAATCTGAAGCCGCGCTCGCCGAAGCATTGAACGCAACGGGCAAAGAATGGGCCTATTTACCCGGCGAAGGGGCCTTTTATGGTCCAAAGATTGAATTTACCCTGAAAGACAGTCTGGGTCGGCTCTGGCAATGTGGTACCATCCAAGTCGATTTTTCAATGCCGGGTCGTCTCGACGCCCAATATGTCGATGAGCATGGCGAACGCCAGACGCCGGTGATGTTGCATCGGGCCATTGTCGGTAGTTTTGAACGCTTTATAGGTATTTTAATCGAACAGCATGCGGGCGCTATGCCGGCTTGGTTGGCCCCGACTCAGGTAATGATTTGTAATATTACCGACGCTCAGGCCGAAACTGTGCAATTAATTGCCAAAAACCTTGAAAATGAAGGATTTAGAGTACGATCTGACTTGAGAAATGAGAAGATCGGCTTTAAAATCCGCGAGCACACAATTCAGCGCGTTCCCTATTTGCTGGTTGTGGGCGACAAAGAAGTAGAAAACGGCACCGTTGCGGTTCGAACTCGTGAAGGTCAGGATCTAGGCGTAATGCCATTAGCCGAATTTAGTCAACTGTTACGCGGCGCTATAGCGCGTAAGAGCCGAATCAGCAAAGATGAGGAATAAGTTATAAAACGTAACGCGAGAGCGGCTAAAAATGATAGCCGACATGTCATTAATGAGCAGATAGACGCAGTCGAAGTACGCTTAATTGCGGAAGATGGCGAACAATTGGGCGTAGTATCGCTAGAAGAAGCGATCAAGAAAGCGCGTGAGGCTGGCCATGAACTGGTTCAGATCTCTAATGCGGACCCGGTTGTTGCGAAAATCATGGATCTTGGCAAGAAACTCTACGAAGAGAAGAAGGCGAAAGCCGTTGCCAAGAAAAAGCAATCTCAGGTGCAGGTTAAGGAAATTAAATTCCGGCCTAATACTGATATTGGTGACTATAACGTTAAGTTGCGTAACCTTATTCGTTTTCTGGAAGAAGGTAACAAGGCCAAGATCACCTTGCGCTACCGCGGTCGCGAAATGGCCCACCAAGAGCTCGGCATGGAGCTGTTGAAGCGGGTTGAAGGTGATTTGTCTGAGTATGGTGCCGTTGAGCAGCATCCGAAGATGGAAGGTCGTCAGCTGACCATGGTGATATCACCGGCCAAGAAAAGGTAATTTGCCCGGGAAATTTATTTCCCGAGCGAACCCGGAGGTAGCTCGTTAGTCTCCGGTTAACGAAGACGACCCTATTTTGAGGTCGTTTTTTATTAAAAGGCAACCGCTAGCTTCGAGGGGTACCAAGGTCCTAACCGACTGACCCTGCACTACGTATGTGAAACGGTAATTGAAGTAAATCAGGAGATTGAAAATGCCAAAGATGAAAAGCAATTCTGGCGCTAAAAAACGCTTTAAGCGCACGGCGAACGGCTTTAAACACAGACAGTCTTTCCGTAGCCATATCCTGACTAAGAAAAGCAGCAAACGGATCCGTCAGTTACGCGGTATGTTGCAAGTTTCTGCCGCAGACAAGGCGCTTGTTAAGCGCATGCTGCCTTACATCTAATACAGGAGATTTAATATGGCACGTGTAAAACGCGGTGTTGTCGCTCGTAAGCGCCACAAGAAAGTTCTAAAGCTAGCCAAAGGTTATTATGGAGCTCGTTCACGAGTCTTCCGTGTTGCCAAGCAAGCGGTTATCAAAGCAGGTCAGTATGCATATCGTGACCGTCGTCAGCGTAAACGCCAATTCCGCGCTCTGTGGATTGCCCGTATCAATGCTGAATCACGCGTCAATGGTATGTCTTACAGCAAATTCATCAACGGCTTGAAAACAGCCATGATTGAAATTGACCGTAAAGTACTTGCCGATCTGGCTGTTTACGATAAGGTTGTTTTTGCAGCCATCGCAGAACAGGCCAAAGCTGCATTGCTTAAAGGCTGATTAGAATTGATTGAGAAACCCGCTTCGGCGGGTTTTTTTTTGGCCTGGGTTTGTGCCCGGAGGGTGCTGAACAATCGAGCGGGAAAGACAGGCTGCGCTGTAGTGACTGGAGCCCGCCAGCGGCCGGGCGGGTGAAAATAGCCTTGGTCGCGCAGCGCCAGAGTGGGTATTATGGTCGCTACTTTTATTAAAGGAGATGCATATGACGGTTTTAGTCACCGGTGGTGCCGGTTATATCGGCAGCCATACTTGCCTGGAATTGCTCAATGACGGACAGGATGTCTTGGTCTTGGACAACTACTCGAACAGCTCGGCCGAGTCGCTCACGCGAGTGAAGGCCCTAAGCGGTAAATCCCTCACCTTTGTGCGCGGTGATATCCGCGATCGCGCACTGCTCGATACCCTTTTTCAACAATACGCTATCGAATCGGTGGTGCACTTTGCCGGTCTAAAGGCCGTCGGTGAAAGTACCGAGCAACCGCTGGCGTATTTCGACAACAATGTCGCTGGCAGCCTGACCCTATTGCAGGCCATGCAAGAGGCCCAGGTGTTTCGCTTTGTGTTCAGCTCCTCGGCCACCGTTTACGGCGATCCGGCAACAGTGCCTATTCTGGAATCCTTCCCGTTAAGCGTCACCAACCCCTATGGTCGCACCAAGCTGATGGTGGAAGACATGTGTCGCGATTTGGCGGCATCCGATGCGCGCTGGCAAATTGCGCTGTTGCGCTACTTTAATCCGGTCGGTGCCCACCACAGCGGCACCATTGGCGAGCAGCCCAATGGTATTCCGAATAACTTGGTGCCCTACATTACTCAGGTGGCGATCGGTCAACGCGCCTTCCTGTCGGTCTTTGGCGACGACTACGATACGGCCGATGGCACCGGCGTGCGCGACTATCTGCATGTCGTCGACCTGGCCCAAGGTCACCTCAAAGCCTTATCGAAAATCCAGACTCAACCGGGTTGTGTGGCCTATAGCCTAGGCACCGGTCAGGGCTATTCAGTGCTGGATATGATCACCGCCTTTGAAAAGGCGTCCGGGCAAAAAATACCCTATCAGGTGGCGCCGCGGCGTCCGGGGGATATTGCCTGCTGTTATGCCGATCCATCCTTCGCAGCTCAGGAATTGGGCTGGCGCACGACCAAGGGACTCGATGAAATGATGGCCGACTCCTGGCGTTGGCAGAGTCAAAACCCGAACGGATACAGCAAGTAGCGCCCTGGCAGGCGCTAGTCGGCAACGGCCTGTGCACAGTCGGTGCACAGGCATTTCAATTCCAACTGCGATTGAGTCAAAACAAAACCGGCCTGTTCAACACTGATCTTTAGCGCGGCAAAGATTTCCTTCTGTATGCCAATCTCCTTGACCTGATGACACTGCTCGCAAATCAAAAACTGTGGCACCTGGTGTTTATGGTTGCAGGTGCTGTGGGCGCAGGAGACAAACTTATTGGCCGAGGCCAGCTTGTGAGCCAGATTATTTTCGGTCAAGAAATCGAGCATCCGATAGATCGACATAGGTGGTATCGACTGACCAAACTTTTCCTTGCACTGCTCGGCCAGCTCATAGGCTGAGAGCGGGGTATCGGAGGCCAACAACAGGGTGAAGACATTCCGGCGCTTGGGGGTCAGCTTAACACCGGCCTTATCGGATGCATCGTCGGCTCGGGTTGTCGCGGCTTGTAGGGTGGTCATGATACCTCTCACTTCAGTCGAGCTAGGGCGGGTAGGTCCAGGCAGAACAGTTGGTTAATTAAATGATATGATATATCATTGCAAACCAACCATGCTACTTAGAAGGCCTATCTTAGCCCATGCGCTCTTGTATTTCCGCATCATCTCGGCGCAAGCCGCTTATCCTACTGCTAATGGGCCTGACATTACCGCTCTTTTCCGTCGCAGCCGATAAAATCAAGGTCGTGGCGACCTTTAGTGTATTGGCCGATATGGTCGAGCAGATTGCCGGCGACGCCATTGAGCTGACCACGTTGGTCGGGTTGAACAGCGATGCCCACGTATACCAGATTCGACCGATAGACGCTAAGCACGTCAGCGAAGCGGATC
>JBLHFL010000119.1:0-6722 GCA_047618105.1 Granulosicoccus sp. | reverse complement strand
GCTGCGCGCACTGCAACGTCTCGGCGTGCCCTACAGTAATGAAGACATCGCCACAGCCGCACAGCAGACCGAGGGGGTTAAGGAAATTGACGCCTTGGTCGCCTACCTGCAGCAGCTTGGCACCGTCATTACCGGACGATAACTATGGATATTAACGACTTACGTGCGCTTGCCACGGTGTTCACAACGGTGGCCTTCGGCGCAGTGTGTTTTTGGGCTTACAGCGGCAAGAACAAGCAGCGCTTCGATGAAGCGGCGAACTTACCCTTTGCCGATGAACCGGATGCAGAGCAAGAGCGGATTAAGGGAGAACAGAAATGAGTACTTTTTGGAATGCCTACATTTTCGGTTTGACCGGCATTATGATCCTGGGCTTGATGGCATTGCTTTTCTTTACCCGCAGAATGCCCGGCGGTACCGATCCTGAAGAGACCACCGGCCACAGCTTTGATGGCATTGAAGAGCTCAACAACCCGATGCCCAAGTGGTGGCTTAATTTGTTTTGGCTCACTATCGTATTTGGTCTCGGCTATATGGTGCTGTATCCCATCGGCAATTGGAACGGACTGCTCAATTGGACCTCGGCCGGCCAACTCGAGGCAGAGACCAGCCAACACGATACCAAATATGGCGAGTTTTTTGCGCGCTATGCGAGCGTGCCCGTTGAGGATTTGCAGGCTAATGATCAGGCGCTGCGTATGGGCCAGCAGCTGTTTATGATCAACTGCGCCATTTGCCATGGCCAAAACGCCCAAGGCTACTATGGCTTCCCGAACTTGGCAGACTCTGACTGGCTCTACGGCGGCAGCGGCGACAATATTAAAACGACGCTGATCCAGGGTCGACGCGGTCAAATGCCCGCTTGGAAAG
This sequence comes from Granulosicoccus sp., assembly GCA_047618105.1. Lineage (GTDB taxonomy): Bacteria > Pseudomonadota > Gammaproteobacteria > Pseudomonadales > Natronospirillaceae > Reinekea. Next base: position 5,852 of record JBLHFL010000119.1, on the reverse strand, counting down.
ACACCTTAGGCACCACCGGGATTGCGGCAGTGACCGAATACGTGTTAGAACTATCTGGCAATGAGCACAACGCGGCGCAAGCGGCGCAAGGCCAAGTGATCTTCGCGCAAATGTGCAGTGCTTGCCACGGCCAGGAAGGAACCGGCTCGACGCTGATCGGTGCACCTAACCTGACCGACAGTATTTGGCTCTACGATCTCCCCGATCAGGATTTACGACGCGATGTCGTGACCACCCTGACCAACGGTCGAGCTGGTAATATGCCTGCCTGGATAGATATATTGGGTGAGCAAAAGGTCCACTTATTAGCGGGTTATGTTTACAGCCTGAGTAATTAAAGTGTATGGGAGGCCTGGCCTCCCTTCTCGTTGTCCACAAGCGTCTTTAGACTGACGCTTCTGTATGATTTTAGCGGTCCAGTGGTCTCTTCATGTCTGAACACAAAACGCCTCAAGAACCATCCAATATCATCATGACCGACCTATATCAATCCGCTGCCAAGATCTACGTCAGGCGCGTCCGAGGTTATTTTCGCAATCTAAGATTCTTTGGCGGTGTGTTTTTATTTGCCGCCTATTTTGGCACCCTGTGGTTGAATTGGGGCGATCGTCAGGCGGTCTTATTCGACTTACCGAAGCGCCAATTCCATATTTTCGGCGTCACCTTCTGGCCGCAAGACTTTATTCTCCTGTCTTGGGCACTTATTATTTCTGCTTTCGCGCTATTTTTTATTACCGTTTTTGCCGGTCGCGTATTCTGCGGCTATACCTGCCCACAGAGCGTCTTTACCTGGGTATTCTTGTTTATCGAGGAGAAGACCGAAGGCAAACGTAATGCGCGCATAAAGTTAGACAAACAGGGCCTGAGCGGTGTGAAAATTCTGCGCAAGGCCGTCAAACATCTGCTCTGGGTCCTGGTTGCCCTGGCGACAGCGATCACCTTCGTAGGCTATTTTGTCCCGATCAAAGAACTCTTGTTGAATCTGTATCAACTGTCTGCGGGCGGATGGGTCATATTCTGGATCGCCTTTTTCACACTGGCCACCTACGGCAACGCCGGTTGGTTGCGCGAACAGGTGTGCATCTATATGTGCCCCTATGCCCGCTTCCAATCGGTTATGTTTGATAGCGACACGCTAATTGTGAGCTATGACGCGGCACGCGGCGAGTCGCGCGGAGCACGGCGGCGCGATGACGACCCAGCCGAACTCGGCTTGGGCGATTGCATCGACTGCGACTTGTGCGTCCAGGTGTGTCCAACCGGGATCGATATACGAGATGGCCTGCAATACGAATGTATTGGCTGCGCAGCCTGTGTGGACGCGTGCGACAGCGTGATGGAAAAAATGGGCTACGATAGTGGCCTGGTGCGCTATACCACGGAAAACAAACTCGAGGGTATTCAGTCGAGCCTCATGCGACCTCGCTTACTCGCCTATGCTGCGGCCCTGGTATTGATGACCATTGCCTTTACGTTGGTGCTATTTTCTCGGGTACCGATTGAGCTGGATATTATCCGAGATCGCGGGGCTCTGCATAAGATGACGTCAGAGGGTTTGATTCAAAACAGTTATCTGTTGAAGATAGCCAATATGACGGAACAACCACAGACCTTTGTGATCAGTGTTAAGGGCTTACCGGGTTTAGATTTTCGGTCCTCCCAACGGGTCCAAGTGCCCGGCGGGGATGCCGTTACGGTGCCCACCCTACTGGTGTTGCCAGCAGACCTAAATAGGCTGCCCACCAGCAAGATATACTTCTCCATCACCGGTGAAGAAGATCCCAAGCTGGCAACGACCGAAGAAAGTCGATTCTTCGGCCCTGCCAATTTCTAACTCGGAGTACGCTGTGTCAGAACTAGAAGGCCCTTGGTATAAACAATTTTGGTTATGGTTTATTGTCACTCCGCTGCTGGTTGTCTTTGTGCTTGGCTTCACCATGCTCTATCTGGCGATCAAAACCAATGATGGCGTGGTGGTGGATAACTACTACAAGGACGGTAAGGGCATCTTTGTGCGCAATGATGAAGATGAGTTGGCCCGAGCGCAAAAATTGCGCGCCGACCTGCTCTGGGTAGATGAAAAACTGCTGGTGACGCTCACCGGAGATCTGACGCCATTGCCTGAAGCACTCAAGCTATTATTTATCTTCCCAACCGCCCAGGCTGGCGATGTTTCGGTGCTATTGCAGCATCAGGGGTTGGGTCAGTACCAAGGGCGCCTAGCTGAGCCGGTTATCGGTAATCGCCAGCTGCAAATTCAACCGGTAGGTGAAAGCGTCAATTGGCGACTGCACGGTTCGGGCATGATCCCGCCTGAGTCAGCCTCGATGACTTTACTACCCAAGCGACAATGACCTCAGCACACTGCTTTCACTGTGGCTTGGACAATCCGGACAAGCCCTATGAACTTATTGTTCTGGGCGACAGCCGTTTTTTTTGCTGTTTGGGGTGCCAGGCCGCCGCTCAAACAATAGTCGCCAACGGCCTGGCCGAATATTATCGCTTTCATCAGCCTGACCAACAGCCCGTCGATACCGCACTTAGCGACAAACAACAACAGGCCATACTGGTCTACGATCGTGATGATGTTCAGAATGAATTCACGACCCGGGCAAGCGATGGGCGCAAAACGGCGATCTTTTTAATTGAAGGCATCAGCTGTTCAGCCTGCACTTGGCTTATCGAAAAGCGTCTGCAACAATTAGCGGGTGTTAGTTACGTCGCGATGAATGCCGCGACCCATCGCTTATCGATTGAGTGGCAGCCCGACGACGTTAAGCTCTCCGATATTTTCAAAAGCCTGTTATTGATCGGCTATCGCGCAGCACCCTATTTGCCCGATGCGGCAGAACTGGCCCGAGCGCGCACCCAACGGCAATTTATTTTACGCCTCGGGGTTGCCGGAATCGGAATGATGCAGGCGATGATGAATGCCGTGGCACTCTATTCGGGCGATATCGGCGACAGTCATGAACGCTGGCTGTGGTGGACCAGCTTGCTGCTGACCCTGCCAGTGATCCTTATTTCCGCCTGGCCATTTTTTACCGCGGCTGGCCATGCCCTTAAAAACCGCCAATTATCGATGGACGTCAGCGTCAGTATCGCAATCTTAAGTGCATTTCTGGCCAGTGCTTGGGCCACCGTTACCGGCCAAGGTGAGGTGTTCTATGAATCGGTCAATATGTTTACCTTTTTCCTTGTCTTAAGTCGATTCTTGGAATTTCGCGCTCGAACCCAATCGAATGCTCAGGGCAATGCTCTGGTCAGGGTTCTGCCGGCGACCTGCAGCCTCCTAGAAGGTGATACGGTGCGCGAAACATCCATTCGCGACCTGGTCGATGGTCAGGTCATTCGGCTCTTACCCGGCGAGACCAGCCCCTGCGATGGCACAGTGGTGCGCGGCCGAAGTGAATTTGATGAATCCAGTTTCAGCGGCGAATTCAGCGGGCGCGCAAAACAACTCGGCGATCCAATTCTGGCGGGTACCATCAACCAACTGCAATCGGTGGACATCCGGGTTAAGCATATGGCGAGCGGCAGTGCCGTTAATTTCCTGCAGCAATTGGTTGATCGTGCCAGCGCTGAAAAGCCACGCATCGCCGAGCTGGCCGACCGGGGTTCGCGCCAGTTTATCCTGTCGACTCTTTTGGTTTCGCTGCTGATTGGCCTGGGGTGGCTGTGGCTCGATCCAGACCGGGCCTTTTGGGTGGTGATCAGCGTGCTAGTGGTCACCTGTCCCTGTGCGCTCAGTTTGGCCACCCCAACGGCACTGGCGCAGTCGATGGCACAGCTGAAGCAGCAAGGTTTTGTGATTACCCGAGGTTACGTATTGGAGCGCTTAGCACAATTGACCGAGATGGCATTCGATAAAACCGGCACCCTAACCGAAGGCAGATTTGAGCTCAGTGACTTTACCCGCGACTCAAATGCCGATCGCTGGGCATTTTCCGAGGCACAGTTGAAATACATCTGTGGCGCGTTGGAGCAGTACAGCGAACATGCCATGGCCAACGCCTTAAAACCCCTAGCCAAAGAGTTCAGTGCTGCGGCCTTACTCATCGAGGCTGTCGAAACCTTTCCCGGTGAGGGCATCGTGGGGCAAGCCGAACCGGGTTTATGGCGCTTGGGCTCGGCAGCCTTCACTCACCAAGACGAAGCAACGCAGAGCGAGGGTACTCGTCTCTACCTGACCTGCAATGGCCAGCTAATGGCCACCTTGACCCTCACCGATCGACTGCGCAGCACGGTGCCGCCGCTGTTTGACACGCTGGCGGCATTGCAGATCCGCAGCCATGTTTTGACCGGCGATGGGAATCCCCTGGCCGAGACAAGATTGCGCGCGGCCGGACTCAACGGCCAGTTTCTCGCTGGTTGTACACCCGGCGAGAAGTTAGCCTGGGTCGAACAGCGTGGTGCCCACTCTCTGGCCGTGGTCGGTGACGGCTTAAACGATGCGCCCTTCCTGGCCGGAGCCTCTGTGTCTATTGCTATGTTGGAGGCAACCGATTTAACCAAGACTCAGGCCGATGTACTGCTGTTCACCAACGACCTGCAAGTGATCGCCCACGCGATCGGTGTCGCGCGGCGCACCCAGAAAATTATTCGTCAAAACCTGGCCTGGGCACTGCTCTACAATATCGTCGCTCTGCCGATTGCGGCCATGGGACTGGTCGCGCCGTGGCAAGCCGCCATTGGGATGTCAGTAAGTTCACTCTTGGTGGTTGGCAATGCCAGCCGTTTGAGGAAATAGTTTTGGATATACTGTTACTCTTGATACCGGCAACCCTATTTTTATTGGCGGTCGCCGGGCTACTGTTTTGGTGGTCGGTACGCAATGGCCAATACGACGACCTGGATAGTCCAGGCCAACGCATTCTCTTCGACGATGATGATCATATGATACCGAAGCAACCCAAGGAGCAGAATAATGACGATTGATTTACTGGCCGCGTTCTTAATTGGCCTGGTATCGGCGGGCCACTGCTTGGGAATGTGTGGCGGCCTGATGGTCGCTGCTGGGCTTAACTCCTCTCGCCCCATTTTGACGGCCTATTACAATATCGGCCGAGTCACCACCTATGTTTTCTTGGGTACACTATTGAGTTACTTTTCCCATCTGTTGCCGAGTCACAGTTTGCCATGGCTTAAGGTATTATCTGGGTTGTTATTAGTATTGAGCGCGGTTTATTTTTTAGGCTGGAACCAATGGCTGAAGAAATTTGAACAGCTTGGCTTCCCGTTGTGGCGACGATTACAACCCCTGAGCAATAAACTCCTACCCATCGACTCAGCTAAGGCGGCTTACGGCATCGGTTTGTTGTGGGGCTTTATTCCCTGTGGATTGATTTACACCGCCGTCGCATTTAGCCTGGGCATGCCCAATGTACTGCAGTCGGCTCTGGCCATGCTCTTCTTCGGCCTGGGTACATTGCCCGCCATGATTGGCTCGGCGTTGATGGCCAACCGCATTCGACCCTGGCTGTATCATCCGAAAGTAAAGTTTGTTCTCGCCGGCTTCATGCTGTTGTTTGCCGCCACCATTTGGCTTGATGTCTACCAAAACCTGAGGTAACTGATGAATTATATTTTTGGCTATGGCAGCCTTATTTGCTCCGATAGTCGCAGCCGAACCGGCGTGTCGGGACCGGCTCATCCGGTCGAAGTACAGGGCATTGCGCGCAAGTGGTCGGTGCATGTGCCAGATTATGCCGCAACGGCTGTGGGCGCGCACAGCGATGCGCATGCGCACTGCAATGGCGTGTTCTTTGCCGTCGATGAGGACAACCTGAGCCGTTTTGATGTCCGAGAACAGGGTTACCGGCGGATTCAGGTGCCATGGGCCTCGGTCGAGG
>JBLHFL010000118.1:0-6795 GCA_047618105.1 Granulosicoccus sp. | reverse complement strand
TTGGCGGGGCTGCGGCCTAAAATACAGACCAGCAATCGCATCGCCAATCCCGGTTGTTACCCCACCGGCATGACGCTGTTAACGGCACCCTTGGTGGCCGCCGGCCTTCTGCCCCGAGCCTATCCGGTCACGGTACAGGCGATCACCGGTTACAGCGGTGGCGGCAAGGCGATGATCGCCGATTATCAAGGCTTTGATCGGGGTCAGGCCGAAACCGCCGCCGCGCGACTGAAGAACCTTGATTTAAACCATAAACATCTGCCCGAGATGCGGCACATTGTCGGGCTCGATTTTGCCCCGGTCTTTGTGCCCACCGTCGGTAATTTTGAGCAGGGCATGTTGGTGTCGATTGGCTTGCATGAGGCGGCCCTGAAGGGCAGCGCCGAGCAAGTCTATGCCGCGTTGGCCGACGCCTATCAGGCTGAACCGTTTATCACCCTGTTTCCGCTCAACGATCAGGGTCAACTCGAGGACGGCTTCTTGGCGCCGACCCGCTGTAATGGTACAAACCGAATTGAGCTCTTTGTCTTCAGCGCCGAACAGCGCATCTATCTGGTCGCTCGACTGGATAACCTGGGCAAGGGCGCATCGGGTGCCGCAGTGCAGAACATGAATTGCCGCTTCGGCTTACCCGAAACCACCGGTCTACTGGTATGAGGGTGAGCTTCCCGATCGGCCTGTTCCTGGCCCTCGGGCTGGCCGCATGCAGCGGCGCAACCCCGACCACCGATGCGGCCCCGCTCAACCCTGCCGACATAAGCCCTAGCCCCGATCAGCCCGGATCAGTAGCAACGGTACCCTCGGTGATCTTTATCCAGTACCTGAATCAACAGGCGCCGGCGCTCTTGTGTGAACAGGATGCTGCTATTGCCTGCCTGAAGTTGCCTGCCGAACTTTGCAAGGCGGCGGTGGCGGAATCGGCGCAGCGCTGCGGACCCCTGTTACTGGAGCGCTGGCCGAGTAGTTTCCCCGAAGATGCCGACAATGCGATGCTTTATTCCTATCAATATCGGCAGTGTATTTTAGCCGATTGGATCCAGAATTTTGGTCTTACCGCCGAACGCCTAGCGTCCTGTGGCGCCGTGGCCACGCCATGAGAACGATTCGCGCTTGGGTACCCGAGGCCGAGTCACTCGAACAGGTTGTGGCGCTGCCCGCGTCGGTCTTTCAGCATCTGGTTAAGGCTCTGCGGCTCGATAATGGCGCGCAGGTCGAGGTCTTTAACGGCCGGGGTCAACGCTTTAATGGCACGTTGACGAATGTCGGCAAGAAAGCGGCGAATCTGTTACTCAGTGAGCAACTGGTGGCGACCGAGGAATCCCCGCTAGTCAGCCATCTTGGCTTGGTGATGTCCAAGGGCGATCGCTTCGACTACGCGGTGCAGAAAGCCACTGAACTGGGCGTGACCAGCCTCACCCCGCTGACCAGTGAGCGCTGTGACCTGCGCTTAGCGCGTGACCGCTATGAGAAAAAACTCAGCCATTGGCATGGCATTATGACCAGCGCCTGTGAGCAGTCCTATCGCGACACCCTACCCATACTGCACCCTATTCAGTCGCTCAACGATTGGACGTTGGCGCAACGCTCGGCCTTGAAACTGGTGTTCCATACCGCGGCACAACAACCGGTTTGGCCTGCTGAACGGCCCGATTCGGTCAGTTTTCTGGTCGGCCCGGAGGGCGGTCTGAGTGAGTCGGAACTGGCTTTCGCGCAGCAGCAGGGCTTTACCCCCTGGCAGCTCGGACCGCGCATTCTGCGCACCGAAACCGCGCCGGTGGTGATATTAAGTTTACTCCAGGCCCGCTGGGGCGACTTTTAGACCCAGCGCCTGGCGCCTAGTCGCTATTACCGAGGCGGTGGGCAATCAGATAGAGACCCACTAACAGTGTGGTAAGACACAGCAGCAGCCACGGAAAGAGCGCGAGCGAAAATTGCGTGACCAAGAGTCCGATCGAGCCCGGCAGGATGGCGATACCCAAACTGGCGGCGGTGACTTGCAGGCCGATCGCATTGTTAAAGTGTCTCGACCCGACCCGATTAAGGGTATCCGAGACCAAGGCCGGGTACATCGGCGCATAGGCAAAGCCGATCACCACCAAGGCCAGCAAATTGGTCAATAGGCTTAGGTTAAGCGCATAACCCAGAGCACCGACCAAGGCCAAAAACAGGCTCAGGGTCATCAACTGATTTTGGCTGATCCGGCTCGACACAAAACCCATCACAATACGACCGACGGTAAACATACCCCAATAGACACTGACCCAAGCACCAGCTTGGGCGGTGCTCATACCCCGGACGTCGGTCAAGAGGCTAAAGGTCCACAGCCCCATGGAAAACTCCAGACCGGTGTAACAAAAGAATAGCCCCATACTCAGCCAGACGCGAACATGACCAAAGGACTCAAGCATACCCGTGTTATGGGCATCTGCGGCATGGCTAACGGCCTCAGCCGCACCCTCTGCGGGGGCACGTTGGACCACCAACCACAGTCCCGCGGTGACCAAAAACAGGATCATTAAGAGCAGTTGAATCACCGAATGTATCTGGTAACCCAGGCGCCAGTCGTACTCATGAACCAGGACCCAGGTCATAACCACCGGGCCTAGGGTGATGCCGACCCCAAAGCTGGCATGCAGCCACTGCATCAGGCCGGCACTGAAGTTCTTGGCGATATAGCCATTGATGGTCGCGTCGGTTGCCCCGGCCGCCAGGCCGATCACGGCGCTGGCCACGGCGATCCAGGCGAGCGAGGGTGCCAGCGTATAACCGAGCAGCGCGGTACCGGTGAGCAGGCAGCTCAGGCTGAGCAAACGGCCAATCCCCAACCAGCGCCCCATGCGCGCACTGAAAAAACCGCTCAAGGCCGCGCCCAGGGTCGCCGCCAACACAATAATGCCGTTCGCCGCGAGCGGCTGATTGAGATCAACCCGCATAAAGGGCCATGCGATGCCCAGTAAGGCGTCGGGGAGACCGAGCGAAATAAAAGCGATAAAGGCCAGCATAAGCAGGTAAAAACGGGTACGCATAAGATGGGTCCGAGTGATGGGTCGTTGGCTGTCAGCCCGGTCGATACGGTACGGCGAGCTGGGAGGCCTAATCATACTGATCACCTTTTGCGATTGCACGCAGGATGGGCGGTCAAGCTTAAATCGACGAGCCGGGTCGACGCGAATTTTGTGACTTTCTGCTGTTCCCATTGCGCCTCAGGCTCGTAAAATAGAGTCCTGTCCAAAGCGAAGGAGCAGTGGCATGACGACGTCAAGCATGATCGTGGTAATGGTTTTTATCTTCTGTGCGGGCTCTTGGTTGATTCTGCAGCAGGTCAGAGCATTAGCCCGTATTGCCGCCGATACCGAGGAACAGCTGGGCCGACAGGTTGCCGAGCTGGAACGGCGAGTACAGACCTTAGAACGCATCGCGACCGATAAGCGCAGCCAGCTCAACGATCAGATCGACAGTCTATAGCAACGCTCCAATCGGCCCCCGCCTTACCAGCTAAACAACCGGTTGGCATTTTGATAGGACTGTTCCAAAACCTCTTCGACGCTAACGGCCTTTACTTCGGCTATCTTTTGAATAATAAAGGGCAGGTATTTGGGTTGATTGGGTCGACCCCGAAACGGGATTGGCGTTAGGTAGGGCGCGTCCGTCTCGACTACGAAACCCGACATCGGCGTCGCCGCTAGGACCTCACGAACATTTTCGGCCTTGTTAAAGGTGATGATGCCGTTGAAACCAAGCATAAAACCCTCAGCCAAACAGTATTCGCCCAGGGCCAGGCCCGAGGTGAAGCTGTGAATAACGCCCTTGCCCTTCAGTTGGCTGGAGAAGTTTTGCAGGATGGCTCGAGTATCGTCATCGGCATCACGGGTATGGACCACGATCGGCTGATCCAATTCCACCGCGATGGCCAGCTGGCGCTCAAATACCGCACGCTGGATGGCTCGATCGGCATGGTCGTAGTGGTAATCCAGACCGATCTCCCCGATGGCGACGATCTTCGCGTCGCGACCATGACGCAACAGCTCTGCCGCCGTCGCCTCGGTAAAGAGTTCGGCATCGTGCGGATGCACGCCCTGGGTACCCCAGATCATCGGATGTTCGGTCAGTTCACGCACCCGCGCTAGATTGCTTGGCGACACGGCAATGGTGACGATCTTTTCCACATTCACGGCGGCCGCATCGGCAATCACCTGGTCGAGCGCCTCACCTTCCAAATAGTCCAGATGGCAGTGAGTTTCGATTATTGGGTGGTCAAATACGGGTATCTCGTGCTGTTTCTTACTCATTGGGCATTCGGTCCGGTCGCGGGCTGGTCGGCACAGTTTACCCATTCGGCGTTCAGTTGCCAGTGCGCAGGCCAACTCACCCTAACCTTAATGAAGCGATCGCCAAAACAGGTTAGACTGCGCGCAAAATCATCACTGGAGTCCGATCATGCGCCGAGATCTAGCGTTCAACTTTTCACGAGTGACCGAAGCGGCCGCTCTGGCCGGTTATAACTGGCTGGGTCGCGGAGATAAAAACAAGGCCGATGGCGCCGCCGTGGAAGTGATGCGGGCTATGCTCAATAAGATCGAATTTGATGGCGAGATCGTGATCGGCGAAGGCGAGATTGATGAAGCACCGATGCTCTATATAGGTGAAAAGGTCGGTACCGGCGTCGGTGATGCCTGTGATATTGCCGTCGACCCCATCGAGGGGACGCGTATGACCGCAATGGGCCAATCCAATGCCATCGCCGTTATGGCTATCGGTGAGAAGGGCGCCTTCCTAAAAGCACCCGATATGTATATGGAGAAGCTGGTCGTCGGACCGGAGGCCAAGGGCTTTATCGATCTAACCCTACCCTTGGAGCAGAATATTAAGCTGGTCGCCAAAGCATTGAACAAGCCATTGCGGGATTTGGTCGTCGTGACCTTGGCCAAACCGCGACACGATCCGGCCATTGCCCTGATGCAGGGCATGGGCGTGCGGGTCTTTGCCTTACCCGATGGTGATGTCGCCGCCAGCATCCTGACCTGCATGCCAGAGAGTGAAGTCGATATGATGTATTGCGTCGGTGGCGCCCCAGAAGGGGTGATCTCGGCCGCGGTCATACGAGCATTGGGCGGCGATATGAACGGTCGCCTGATGTTACGCACCGAAGCCAAAGGCCACGATGCCGAAACCATAAAGATTGCCGAGAGTGAGGCACGTCGTTGTGCCGAGATGGGCGTTGAAACCGGTGTCGTGTATCAGCTCAACGATATGGCCCGATCCGATGATGTGGTGTTTTCGGCCACCGGCATTACCAAGGGTGATCTGCTGGAAGGTGTGACCCGAAAGGGCAACCTAGCGACTACCGAGACCTTGCTGATTCGGGGCAAGAGCCGAACCGTCCGTAAGATCCACTCGACCCACTATCTGGACCGAAAAGACGAAGATATCAAGGATGTGATTCTCTAGTCAGGCCGTTCTGAGCGGCGCCCGACTGACGGGGCCGCCCGCTCACCCTAATATCGCGCTCAAGCCCGCTTAGCGTTCGAACGGATAGCTCGGCCCCCAGGTCTTACGCACCCATTCCAGATAGCGGGCTAACTGCACACTGTCTGCCCAACTGTGCTCCTCTACCGCCAGCTGGCCAAGCCCAATGGCATCGTTTACCCGCTCAAATTGGTTGCCCCAGCCACGATTGAGCAGCACTCCATATTCGCTCGTCACCGGTTTGCCGGTCTCGCCCCACTGGAGCGCATTGCACGCAAACCAAGGCGCTTCGAGCTCAACCCAACCCTTTGACCCGGAGATACAGGCCTTGGTCGGCAGGTGGGCATCCAGCCTATAGGCTAGGTGGGCGGTTTTGCCGTCGGCATAGGACAGCAGCAGATCCGCCGCTATATCGACCCCGGTTGGCCCCAATACCACTCGGGCTTGGGTCTGGCCGGGGTAGCCGAACACAGAAAGGGCCAACATGATCGGATAGAGGCCTATATCGAGCAACGCGCCACCGGCCTGGGCCGGGTCGAGCAGGCGGTGTTGGACCTGACTCATATCATGGGCAAAACCGAAACTCGCGCTGAGGTGTTGCACGGTGCCAATACGCCCGGCGGCTACCTGCCGATGCAGCGACTGGTAGAGCGGATTGAATTTGGTCCACAGGGCTTCCGCGCAAAAGCGCTGGTTGCGCTCGGCCGCCGCAAACACCGCCGCCGTCTCGGCCTCAGACAGGGCCATGGGTTTTTCCACCAAGACATGCTTACCGGCATTTAAGGCGGCAATGGCCTGTGGGGCATGTTGGGGATGGGTGCTGGCAATGTAGACGGCATCGATCTTCGGATCGGCCAAGAGCTGCTCGTAGTCGTCGTAGGCGGCCGTCAAGGCGTGAGTTTCGGCGAACGCCTGGGCACGCACCAGTGAATGTGAATAGACGGCTGAAAATCGACCATTGACGATCTGACCCACATCCTGCAAAAACTGACCGGCCATATTTCCGGTACCGACAACGGCCCAACGTATCATAACGTTCCTTACCCCGGGGGGCTTATCTGGCTTTGGTAGCCATCGGTAAAAGGGTATGTCATTCCGACCCTGCTAGCAATGGACAGGGGTCGATCCTTATAGCGAACTAATAGCCCGTATTGGCCAAAAACTCCGTAGCTCGGGAAACCCGCGATGCCATGCTCGGTTTGTATAGCACCGACACCTTAATCCAAGTCGATTCTTGCTGATACCAACGATGGAACTGAATCCGCGATTCGGCATCAAAAAATGCATACTCAGCTTGCTGCCCCGAGAAGGTCAAAGGATCCTGGATAG
>JBLHFL010000117.1:0-6815 GCA_047618105.1 Granulosicoccus sp. | reverse complement strand
GCCAAGACCGTGCGGTGTGGCTGGGTATTAATATGGCGACGGCCTTTATTGCCGCAGTGGTGATGAGCCAATTTGAAGCCTCAATTGCACAAATAGTGGCTTTGGCGGTATTGAGCCCTGTAGTCGCCAGCATGGGCGGCATCGCTGGCAGTCAAACCCTGACCCTAATGATCCGGGGCATGGCCACCGGCCACATTGGTCAATCCAATCTAACTTGGCTGGTCCTGCGAGAATTGGGTGTTGGCCTCATTAATGGCAGTCTATGGGCTATTGTTATCGGCGTCATCACCTTCTTCTGGTATCATCAAGTTGCATTGTCCTTGGTAATTGCTGCGGCAATTCTGGTCAATATCTGCATTGCTGTGCTCTCGGGTACCGTGCTGCCTTTTTTTCTCAAGGCAGCCAACATAGACCCGGCTTTATCCGGCAGCGTTATATTGACAACCTTAACCGATGTTTTTGGTTTTTTGACATTTTTAGGCTTAGCAACACTTTTTTTACTATAAGGCATGTAAGTACATGAACGAATTTGACGATACCCACGACGATACCCAAGACGATATCGAATGGGTCAGTAAGTCTGAAATGAAACGCGATAGCCACCGACTGCAGGCCATGGGTGAGCGTTTATTGGGCATTAAAAAAAGCAAGTTGGCCAAATTCCCCCTCAACGATGAACTGCTCGCTGCGATTGAAGAGAGCAAGCGGATAAAAAGCAACGAGGCGATGCGTCGTCACCTGCAATATATCGGCAAAATCATGCGCGTCTCTGATATCGAGGGCATTCAGCGTGAGCTTGACCGTCTCGATCCGTCCTCAGATCTTTATCTTCGGGTCCAGAATCAGGCCGAATATTGGCGCGAAAAGCTGATCAAGACCGAACCAGCGGATGCGGAATGGTTTGCAACCTATCCGGACACCGACCGGCAAACCTTTCGCAATATAGTGAGGGCAGCCAAAAAAGAACAGCCGGAGGATCCGGCGGCACCTATTGCCGGCGGTAAAAACAGTAAAAAATTGCTTAAATGGATAAAAGAACAGCTTAAAAAATGATCCAGAGGTATCAGGCACTCGTAAAGAAAGCAACTGTTATTGACAAGGGCTTAGGATGGCGAGTGCAGCTATTAAAACAGGTCGCGACAACATAGGTCGGGTGATGACGCAACAGCAGATCGAACTCCGTGAACACTTTGCCAACCAGTTGGAAAAAGTGGCTGCGAGCCAGGATACACATGCTTTTGAGGCGATTTATACGCATTTTTCCCCGCTGATTAAATCCTTTGGTATCTCATCGGGCTTAAGTTATCAGGGCGACCACTTGCCCGAGGAACTGGTGCAAGAGGTGATGCTATCTATTTGGCGCAAAGCCCACCTCTTTGATCGCCGCAAGGCCGCTCCGTCTACCTGGATATTTACCATAGCCCGGAACCAACGTATCGATATACTGCGCCGGCTTCGCAAATATCAAAATGATCTCAATGCCGACGATGTTTGGGAGCTCACCAGCGATACGGATCTGTTCGGCGAAATCCGAGATACCCGGATCCAAAAAAACGTCAACCGCGAGTTGCGTCACCTGCCGCCGGAGCAAAAACAGATCGTAGCTAAGGTTTTCTTAGAAGATAAGAGTCATCAAGAGGTGGCGAACGAATTGAATTTACCACTGGGTACCGTTAAGAGTCGAGTTCGGCTGGCGATGCAAAAGTTAAAATTAACCATGGGGGTAAATGAACTGTGACTCTATGGCACCCAAGCAGCGATAAGTTAATTGAATTTTCCAGCGGAGTCGGCTCAACCGCGATGAACATTACCGTCTCGGCGCACCTGCATTTTTGCGGCGAATGCCAACGGCAGGTTATCGAATATGAAAGTGTCGCTGCGGTTTTATTTGAGCAGCAGGCCGCAATCGCCGTGGCCAAAGATGGCTTTGCCAACTTGATGGAGCGTATTGAGAGCCAACCGGTCCCCAAACCCAGCAAGATTCGAACCGCGCCATCGCGCTTTCCGCCGGTGGTGGAGAAGTTGATGACCCAGGGCACAGATGCCTTGAGTTGGAAGAAGCCGATGAAAAACTTGCGCGTCAGCCAGTTGTTAACCGACGAACAGGGTTTGACGCTCGGCCTCCACCATATGAAAGCCGGCTGTCGAGTGCCGCAGCATACCCACCGCGGGCAAGAGATAAGCCTAGTGATTGAAGGCGGGTTTTCCGACCAGATGGGATCGTACGGCGTTGGTGACTTCATTACCTTGTCGACCGAACATCATCATTCGCCGCAGGCTGATGCCGATGGCGATTGCTGGCTGTTATCCGTGGTCGAGGCACCCGTCCGTCTGACTGGCCCTCTGGGTTGGATACTGAACCCCTTTATCAAGGCCTGAGCACATTTCGGAGACAGGTTGCCCTGTCTCCATGCTTGACCACCCTCCTCGCACCACCAGCCCATGATCATGCTTGCGCGATCAACTCCGGAAAGGTCTTCGACTGTTTATCTAAAACCTCGAACAGTGAGTAATAGGTCAGGCCGCTGTGCTTGCTGAGACCAATCTCGCAGGTCCGACTGGTCGACACGCCAAAGGCGCAATCACTCACTTGGGGCGCCAAGGTTTTCAACGCCGAGGCATTTAGCTCTGGCTGAGTAAAGCCCTTATCACCGGCGAAGCCACAACAGGCCATCCCCTCTGGTTGCATCCAGTTCGGCGCGACTCGCTTAACAACCCGCTCCATACTGTTTTCCAGACCCTGCTTTTGGGCACTGCAGGTCACATGCACCGCGACTCTCTCCGTGACCGGATCGATATGCAAGCGGTTCAGGAGGAACTTATCGATAAACTCACTGCTGTCATACAAATGAATTCCCCGCTGCCGGGCTTGCTCGCGTAACTGCAACGAACAGGGACTGGTGTCGGACAGAACCGGGTAGCGCCCACCACCGGAGACTTCCCAGAGCGCGTCCAGCACTTCATTCATCATCCGCTCGGCAACAGCCGCATGGCCCTTGGCATGAAACGGCTGGCCACAACAAAGGCCGCGGGTGGGCTGAGGGTAAACAACATGCAATTGTGCCTTTTTTAGCACGCTGCGCACCGCCGTCGGAATCGACTGGCGATCGTCCGTGACCGACTTGCCCATCGATTGACTGACGCAGGACGCCCAATAGACGATGGTATTACTGGCTCCGGGGTCGACGCGCTCATTGCGCGCGTATATGGGTTTAGCGCGTCCCGGCGTAGTGCTTAGCCAGAGCGGGGTCCGTTGACCGGTCCAGCCGCGCAACGCACCCGACCAGGCCTCAAGGCGCGCAGCACCCATGACATATTGGGTGGCACTGGCTAGCCACAAAATAGAGCGGGTCAAGCCTGCCAAGGCCGCATAATGGCGAGCTAAACCCTGTGCCAGCCAACGATGGGGCTGATTGTTCTTGGCACGAATCTTCAATACCAGGCTACCGGTATTGATACCCACTGGACAGCGCACCTCACACAGCCCAGTTGCGGCACAGGTATCGACCGCAAGATGTTGGAACTGCGCGTTCCACTCGGCCGGTATCGGCTCTTGAGCGCGCTGCTTACGTGACATCTCACGATAGACCGCAATACGCTGCCGGGGCGTCAGGCTGAGATTCTTACTCGGACAGACTGGCTCGCAAAAACCGCATTCGATGCAACTGTCAATGATCTCATCGGCGGGCGGCAGGGTTTTGAGATGCTGTATATGGGCGTTGGGATCATCATTAATAATCACACCCGGATTCAAAATAGTACTGGGGTCCAGTAAGGTCTTAATTTGTTTCATTAGACCGAAGGCATCTTCGCCCCACTCCAGCTCAACAAAGGGCGCCATATTGCGCCCGGTACCATGTTCCGCCTTGAGCGAACCACTCAGATCGATTGCCACCATCTGAGTCACCGCCGCCATAAAGTCGCGATAGCGGGCAATCTCATCGGGCCGGTCGAAGGCTTGGGTGAAGACAAAGTGCAAATTGCCTTCTAAGGCATGGCCAAAAATAATCGCCTCAGAATAATTGAATCGGTCGAACAGTTGCTGCAGTCGGTCGACCCCCTCGGCCAGACGATCGATCGGGAAGGCGACGTCCTCAATAATCACCGTCGTGCCCACCGGGCGCACAGCACCGACCGCGGGAAAGGTGCCCTTACGGATTTGCCAGTAACCGTCGATCAGGTGCTGGTCCGTTGAAAAGCCAGTATTGGCGAGCACTGCGACTGGCGCCAAGGCCGCTTCCACCTCGATAATATTGGCCTGTAGAGTGGCCAGATCGACACCGCGGACGTCGATCAATAACACGCCGCCCTTATCCGGCAGGGTATGGCTAAAGCCCGGCAAGCCCGGCATATGCTGCACGGCGCGCAACGATCTCGCGTCGAGCAATTCCACCGCGTCGACGTTCGCCGTTTTCAGTAAGGCAACCGCCTCGGCGCAGTTCTGTAAGTTGGCAAAGGCAACCATGGCGGAGGCGCGATGAGCGTAATCCTCAACCGTTGCCAGGCTAACCTCGGCGATAAAGCCTAGGGTGCCTTCAGAGCCGACCATCAAATGCGCCAAAATATCGATTGGATCGCTGTAGTCGAGCAAGGCATTGAGACCGTAACCGGTGGTATTCTTGAGCCGATATTTATGGCGCACCCGTTGCACCAGTGCGTCATCGGCCAAGAGCTGATCGCGCAGCTGAGCAATGCCGGCCAACAGGTCGCAGTGCGTTGCGCTAAAGTGCGCCACACTGTCACTGTCGCGGGTATCGAGCACTGCGCCATCGGCCAAGATTAGGCGTAAACCCTTTAGGGTGTGGTAACTGTTATGACGGGTGCCGCAACACATGCCACTGGCATTGTTCGCGACGATGCCGCCGACTTTACAGGCTTGAATGGACGCCGGATCCGGCCCGATCTTGCGACCATAAACGCCTAAGGCCTTATTGGCCGCGGCGCCAATGACACCAGGTTGTAGATGGATTAGCTCACCGAGCGGCTCAATGCGCAAGCCGGACCAGTTGTCGGTCAGCATAACCAGCACGCTGTCGCTTACGGCCTGGCCGGACAGACTGGTACCTGCAGCACGAAAGGTCATCGGCACCTCGTAACGAGCAGCGAGCAACAATAGAGCGCTGATCTCACTTTCGCTGTCAGCCAATACCACCAAGCGCGGCAACATGCGATAAAAGCTGGCATCGGTGCTGAAGGCAAAACGCCGAAATTCGTCGCTGATGATTCGCTCACTGGGCAGCAGTTGGTGAATCTCAGTCATAAAGGCGTCAAATTGCATGGCGGTTACCTTGGCTCGATGTGGAGTGTTGATCTGATCATAATGCCTAAAAACCGGTTAATTTGGCAGACAAGACCGTACTTTAGTCGCAATTAACCGCTAAGCTGCTTGAACCGACCCCAACGAAGCCCGTATAAACCTATTACCCCTTAAGCGGTCAGACCAATTTGAATCGACTCCAGCAAGTAACCGATTATATGCTCCTACAACTGAGCGCAGGCCATTGGCATCCGGGCCAACGGATACCGTCGGAGCGACAACTGTCGGAGAGTTTGCGCCTCAGCCGCGCGACGGTGCGTGAGGCATTGGTGACCTTGAAGCAACAGGGGGTAGTCTATAGCCTTCCCGGTAGCGGCCACTTTGTCAGCGATCCACAACCGACCGAGCGACTGATCATCGAGACGGCGCTGAACGAGCATTTCAGTCCCAGTCATGACGAGTTACGCGAATATCGTTTTGCGATTGAGGCCCAATGCGCCTTTCTAGCAGCGTCGCGTGCCACGCCGGATCAGCTTAAAGCCATTGAACGGGCCCATCGCCATTTGAAACACGTGCATCAGAAGGACGATCTGAAGGCTGAAGGCCTGGCCGATGCTCGCTTTCACCTGAGCATTGCCGAGGCCAGTGGCAATAGAATATTGGCACACAGCCTGACCAGCCTGTTTGCCCTACTGCGCGAGAATGTCACCCTTAATATCCGGTCTTTGGCGAAACGACCCGAGACTCGGCTGCGCTTGATGCGCCAACATACCGCCCTATTTGAAGCCATCTATTATCAGAAGCCCGATAAGGCGCGCTCGTTGGCTCAAGACCATATGGTATTTGTCGACCGTATCTTGGCAGAATAGGCTCTAGACGATTGCCGGCCGCTCCATCTCGATATGTACAATACCGTCTTCGAGGTAGCGCTCACCCTGAACCACGAAACCAAATTGCTGGTAGAAACCGATCAGGTAGTGTTGCGCGCCAAGCCGAATCGGATAGTTCGCAAACAGCTGTTCGCACTGCGCGATCGCATAGACCATAATCTGTTGACCAATTTTTTGCCCACGTTGATCGGCCCGATTCGCGACCCGACCAATGGAGCAGGCACCCGGATAAGACACACCGGGCATCAACAGGCGGGCGGTGCCAACCAGTTCGCCATGGCGATGAGCCAACAGATGCCAGGCCAAAGCATCCTTGCCATCGGCATCCTGGTAAGCGCAGTTCTGCTCAACACAAAAGACCGCTATACGCAGTGCCAATAGATCGTAAAGGCTCTGGTTGTCGAGCCGATCGAAGGCCCGGCATTGCAGCGTGAGGCCGTTGGCTAAGGGTGCGCTGGCGCTCACAAGGCGCCCTCGCCTTTCATCCGCTCCAGGGTATCGACTATCGCTTGGGTGTGCGCGTCGAATTCCAGATTGATCGGCGTGCCGACCTGGGCCTGGTCGAAGGTGGTGACCGCCAATGTTTCGGGTATCAGATACACATTGAAGCGGTCTGCTTGGACCTCTCCGATGGTCAGACTGCAACCGTTCAGGCCGACAAAACCCTT
>JBLHFL010000116.1:0-6860 GCA_047618105.1 Granulosicoccus sp. | reverse complement strand
CTGACTGGACCGCCCCATACCAGCGGTACCTAAGCCTGACGGCTTAGGTACCTGGAATCACTCCTTGTTGTTACTCAGCAAGTCGTTTAACACCACTCTCGGCACGCCCAGTGCGCGCAGAACGCTGCCCACAACCGCCTTAATAGAGGCTTCCAGATTGAATTTCGGACCCTGTTCGGTTGTATCGAACACCGGCTGATGGGCATCGATCAGGGCAATGCGATCGGACCCCAACTTGGTTTTCATGAAATCCACGCTGGGCTGAACATTTTCGATATAAAACTGAAAACGTTTGTGCAGCGATTCGTTGTCGTCATCTTCACGCCCACGAGCCTGAGCACGCGCCATCATTTCCTGGCGACTGATGCTTAAATGCAGCACCTTCAAGACTGGGATATTCATCGAGTTCAAGAACGCCAACAGATGCTCAGCGGCGCGTTCGGTACGTGGGTAGCCGTCCAATATAAAGGACTCTTCTCGCGTTGAGCGAGCCTGTTCGATATGGGCCGCGACAAAATTCTCCGTCCAACGGTTAGGCACCAGTAAACCGTTCATGGTACAGAACTCTAACCATTGTAACTGGGAGGTAAAGCGGTCCATGTCGGGCTTAGCAAAGTATTTCTCTAGCGCCACCTGGTAAGACAAGACCTTCTTGGTCAGGCTTGCGGTGCTGTCGACACAGTCAAAGATATTGGTCTTGTCGCTCAGATCGTATTTCGTCGCCAACAATTCGGCAAAGGACGGATCTTCCTTGGCACCTCGAAAGGTACTGCGGAGTATTTCACCCATCGACAAATGGGCTTCGGGCCGAATCGAAAGGGTACGACACAAGGCACTAGCAACCTCGCCTTTGCCGCAACTGGACGGGCCGGTCAAGATGATAACGCCAGGATCGCGCACCCGAACCTTGTCGACATGCACCAAAGACGTCATTTGACTCTGCATTTCCATATTCCCCTCATTATCAAGCTGTTTGGCTACCCCATCGGGCAGTTTTTTTGACGGCGCTGACCCGGCTCGAGCAAAAGTGGCGCGATCTTCGCTATCTTTTAGCCTAAGTGCAAGCCGGATTCGCACTGCCGGACAAATATAGTGAACGGTGTATTAAAAACCCTGCAGGCGCAAAAATTTTCACTCACAACGATGCCTTGATACTAGGCAAAACACGCCGGAGTTTAAAATATGATCGTGCAGTGATTGCTGCAACAACAAACTACGATGCCACTATAGTATTATCAGCTTATAATCATAGTATTAGTTGACCCATAAACCCGGCAACGAAAAAAATAGTGGCCCACAAAAAAGGAGCCGCTGGGCCCCTTAGTGAATTGATTTATGCTGCTCAGTTGACCGAATCTTTGAGCGCTTTACCCGCTTTAAAAGCGACTGTGTTGCTGGCTGGAATCTCGATTTCTTGACCGGTTTGAGGGTTTTTACCCTTGCGTTTGGCGCGTGAGCGCGCTTCGAACGTGCCAAAACCCACCAGGGTCACGGATTCTTTCCTGGCAACGGTCTGGGTAACTTGATCCAATAAAACGTTTAAAACTTCACCGGCTTTATCTTTGGTAAGGTCAGCACGCTCGGCAATCACCGCTGCTAAATCAGGTTTTCTCATAGCCACTTCCTTTATTTCGTTATTGTTATTAATCATTAACCAACTAACGGCCCGTCCTCAATGTAGTAGTCGCGGTATGGCTCGAATTTAGGTTGTCTATAGACTACCCATTTTACGGGGGTGTTGCCAAGCTTTTGCCAGCAAAAACCTGTCCGATTGACCTTAAATCGTCTCATTTTGACTTAAAATAACAGTTACACATCGATTGGCGGTGGTGACCTGACCCACTGCCGAGGTAAACTGCGCACCCAACGTCATCATATGAAAGCCGTGACAGACTCTGTATTCGACAACAATTTAGACCCTGATACCTGCAGTTATGACTGGCAAGGTCTTGCGGCGGCGGAGTCGGCCCTGCCGAGTGAACTTCGGTATTGGCTGACCTTACCCACCAGCCTGACTCAGGCCCTAAAACTGCGCGCTGATGACTTTTCAGTCGAGGTCCTCGAACAGCGTCAGATCAGCCTGGCGCTGCCAATCGATGGCTTTCACGATAAACAAGCGCCTTGCCCGATGTTTTCTCGCAAGGTGCTTTTAAAGCAGGGTGACACGCCATGGGTCGCAGCGCACACCCTGATTCCAGTAAGCAGCCTGGCGGGCGGACTGGAACAGTTAACTCAGTTGGCCGACAAACCCCTGGGTGAGTTGCTCTTTGCCACTCCGGGTGCGCGCAAGGATCATCTGCAGGTTTGTACCACGGGCCAGGGTTGGGGCCGCCGAGCACGTTACCACTTGCATCACCAGCCGTTGCTGGTGAGTGAATTTTTTTTACCAGAATTGATACTCTATGAACACAAACGCCTTACATTACTACATCAGACTCACTCGACTTGACCGACCCATCGGCATTTACCTGTTGCTATGGCCGACCCTTAGCGCGCTTTGGTTGGCAGCCGAGGGTTTTCCGGGCCTGCCCGTGGTGTTGATTTTTACCCTAGGTGTAGTGCTGATGCGCTCGGCTGGCTGCGTGATCAACGATTTTGCCGATCGTAAAATCGATGGCCGGGTTAAGCGCACCGTCGCACGCCCTCTGGCCTCCGGACTGGTGTCATCACAGGCCGCCCTGTGGCTGTTTTTCGGCCTGCTGGTACTGTCCTTTGGCCTAGTACTCTTTACCAATGCGCGTACCGTTGGCATGTCGGTCGTGGCACTGCTACTCGCATCGACCTACCCCTTTATGAAGCGCCACACCTACTTGCCCCAGGTCGTTTTAGGAGCGGCTTTTGCCTGGGCCATTCCGATGGCCTATACCGCTTTGGCCGTGCCGTTATCCGATGTAGCCTGGCTGCTGTTCAGCGCGACGGTTTTGTGGACCGTGGCCTACGACACCCTCTATGCCATGGTTGACCGCGACGATGATCTGAAGATTGGCATGCGTTCCACGGCGATCCTATTTGGCGATGCCGATCGCCTTATGGTTGGACTGATTCAGGCTCTAACCTGGGTTACCTGGTTGATTATTGGCTTTAAGGCCAATTTGGGACTCTTTTGGTGGATTGGCTTGGCGATCAGCGCGGGGCTATTTGGCTATCAACAATGGTTAATACGCACCCGTGAACGCAGTGCCTGCTTTACGGCGTTTTTGAACAACCACTGGATTGGCATGGTATTATTTGTCGGATTAGCGCTGGATTATCTGGTCGTTATTTGACAACAATGGGTCGGGTGTCACATTTATGTCATCAAAGCTTCGTTAAATGTTCAAATTCCCACTCAACCAAGCAAACGAGGCAAGCTGTATGTCGACCCGAACGGTTCTAATTGTTGACGATGAGGCCGCCATTCGAGAGGTGCTGGTCACCGCCCTTGAAATGGCCGGCTACCATACGATCGAAGCGGCCAACGCCCAAGACGCGCACAGCCTGGTCGTCGACCAGAAACCCGATTTGATTTTACTCGACTGGATGATGCCCCAAGTCAGCGGGGTTGAATTGGCTCGACGCCTCAAACGCGACCCCCTGACCGCTGAGATCCCCATAATCATGCTCACCGCCAAGGGTGAAGAAGACCATAAGATCTCTGGCCTGGAAGCCGGCGCGGATGACTATATCACCAAACCCTTTTCGCCACGTGAACTGGTAGCGCGTTTAAAGGCCGTGCTGCGGCGCTCAACGCCGGCGGGCATAGAGGCCCCCATAGAGGTCAATGGCCTCAAGTTGGACCCGAATTCTCATCGGGTTACCGATCAGGATACTGAGCTGACCATGGGCCCGACCGAGTTCCGTTTACTGCAATATTTTATGAGTCATGCAGAGCGGGCCTACACCCGCGGCCAATTGCTCGACCAGGTCTGGGGCGGCAATGTCTATGTCGATGAACGCACGGTAGATGTTCATATTCGGCGTTTACGCAAAGCCTTAGGTGACGAACACAAATTATTAATCCAAACTGTGCGCGGAACCGGTTACCGGTTTTCCACCAAGGTGAGTGAAACGGACAATACATGATTCGAGATTTACGACGCAGCCATTACCGACAACTTACCCTATCTCTGGTTGGAGCCGCCATACTGGGCGCGTTTTTTGGCTACCCGTGGATCTTTCTAGCCGTCTCCGCGATCGGCTATCTAATCTGGATTTCCTATCAACAGCACCGTTTGATTGCCTGGCTGATCTCTGGGGCTCGTAAAACACCCCCGGAAGCCGTTGGCCTATGGGGGGTTATTTTTGACCACCTTTACAGGGTACAGCGCGATCACCGCAAGCAAGTCGGTAATTATCGCGAGGTAGTGCAGCGAATGCGCTCCTCGACCGAGGCACTGGCCGACGGCATCATGCTGCTGGATGATAACGGCCATATTCAATGGTGGAACAGCGCCGCTCGCGATCTGTTAAACCTGCGCAAGGAAGACAGCGGCCAAATGCTGATCAACCTGTTGCGCGAACCCAAATTCATCAAGTTCTACCGAAAAAACCTGCATCGCGAGCCGATCACGCTGGCCAATCCAGCCCGCCTAAACAGTCATATCCAGGTAATGATGACGGTCTTTGGCAAGGGCGAACGCTTGATCGTGCTGCGCGATGTCACGCGTTTACAGCAACTGGAATTGATGCGCCAGGACTTTGTCGCCAATGCGTCCCACGAACTCAAGACACCGCTAACGGTCCTAAAAGGGCACCTGGAAAACATCCTCAGCTTTGCCGATAACCTGAGTCCTCCGGTTACCAAGGCGCTGCACAGCATGAGCAATCAAACCCAACGGATGAACAATCTGGTTACGGATCTACTGATGCTGACCCGACTCGATGCCGCCACCAGCAGTACAGAGGGTCAGGCCATCGATGTGGCGCCGATGCTGGCCCAGATCCAGAGCGATGCACTGGAACTGTCCGGTGACAATGCCCACCAGATTAGTGTGGAATGTCTGTCCTCTTGCCAACTCTTGGGTAGCCCCGAGTTGATTCGCTCGGCGCTGAACAACTTGGTGTTTAATGCGGTCCATTACAGTCCCGCCGGCAGTCGTATCGAAATCTGCTGGAAGAAGACCGCCAGAGGGGCTGTACTGAGTGTAGCGGACCAGGGTCGAGGCATTGAGCAACACCACATTCCCCGGCTCACCGAGCGCTTCTATCGAGTTGACAGCGGTCGTTCGAGCGAAGCCGGTGGTACCGGCTTGGGTTTGGCGATTGTCAAACACGCCCTACAACATCACGATGCTCGACTCGATATCAGCAGCCGCAGCAACCGGGGATCGGTGTTTAGCTGCATATTTCCTGAAGAGCGGCTGATCGATCCCACTGCAGACCAGCCGGACGACATCGACGAGCCCCTGGCCGAGGCCAATAGTGCAGCACTAGCCGCACCCGCCCAAGTGGCAGAGGCACCACAACCACATGATGAACAGGGCACAACGGCACAAACGCCGCCGCACCTAGATACCTAGATACCTAGATACCTAGATGGCATTGTTATTTGGGTGAGTGCTCGCGCGCGCCAACCATCAGGCCTTTGCGTAGGGTTTAGCGACCATCTCCCAGCGCAGTGAATCGGGTAGCACTTCCAGCAGCTCCACATGTCGATAACGCATATCCATTGCCACCAAGTCCCGTAGTGCTTTCTTAGTAGCCGGCGGCGTATTGACTGACGTGTAGATCTGGCTGATGGCACTTTCTGGCAGTTGAATGTCCGCCTGGCTGCTATAGGCAACACGCCATTCATCGCGGGCTTGGTTTTCAGCATGATCGCAAAAAAAACCCGGCAAAGGATTGTCGGCCTTTACGGTGAAGCTATGCTCAGTGCCATAACCGACCTTGCGTAACAATACCGGCTTACCGGTGGCCGACAAAAACATTGGATTTGTGCTGTTCAGCGCCAAACAGATACCCGATTGGTCGGCCGCCAAGGTGGACCATCCAAAATGGCTCAAAGCACTGCTAAACAACCTCAAGAAGCCGATTTTTTCCAATCTGCTTCTATTATAGACCTGGTCCCCGGGCTTACGGTTCGCAAGGACCCGAGCACGGACCGTGTCGGCTAATCGATCACCTTGAGCCTGGAAGGCTTCCAGCGACAGAATTTGCCTAATATTATCCGGCAGTTGGTGGTATTCACGGACCATTTCGGCCTGGAACTCCTCGCCACTCACTGCCTGGGTACGGTGGTCCTGCCATTTGTCTAGGTCGATGTAGGGCGCTAGAACGCCCAGGTCGACTTGCAGAGGCAGGAGGCCGCGCTTTAGGGCCCCGAGCAATGAGACATCGCCATACAGGAACAACACCGCCTGATCGGTTGACTTCACACCTAACATCGCTACAACCTAGGTTATTAGTTGGAAAACAGGATGGCATTTGACACACCCAACCACAATGGCTGAGCCGACTATTCATCACCCATGATCAACAAAAGATCTTCCGAAATTACCCGGCGCCCTGTAAGAGATCGCCTACAAAAAGTGTGCGCATAACGGAAATTCTTGCTAACCACAGCTTATAGTAGCCCCTAAAGCCTATAAAATGAAGGGTTCGCCAGAACGCCCTACCTAGCCCATCAAGGGCCACATTCTGAGTCGCCTAAAACAGTCGTATACTGGTTCCAGTTCAGGACGAACCGAGCAATAGAGCGCCACCGGAGGGCAGATGGGCATGAGGCCGATCGGGATAACGCGAGCACCTGAAACGCGCTAAAGCCTAGGACGGGCTGGAACGGACTCCCATGGATCACCACAGAACGAGGAAGCGCTAGGACGGCGGCACACCATTGGATGGTCGGGTTGGCAGGATGCTGATCGGCATTAGAGCCCGGATTG